>USTP01000016.1 GCA_900557695.1 uncultured Thermoanaerobacterales bacterium
CTCGGAGATGTGTATAAGAGACAGATTATAACTATTCGCAAAATACTTTGATTTTTTTGAAAAAAGTTATATAATGAGTTTATGAAAAATGTATCTTATTTTACAGAAAGAAACAATAAAAACACCATTCGAACTCGCAGAATACTAAAAGACCTGCCCGAGTTTTGTTATGATTTTTTTACTGGCGTTGAGAATACTACAAGTTCCCTCACCCGCCTAAACTATGCCTATGATTTGCGTGTGTTCTTTGATTATTTATTTAATGAAACAAATGTTTTTAACGGAAAAAATATCAATACGCTTGAACCAAAGGACCTTGAAAATGTGAAAGCTTCTCATATTGAAAGATATCTTTCATATCTTTCAACCTACGAGGATAAAAACGGAAAAATTCGCAACAACACCGAGCGAGGAAAAGCTCGAAAGCTGGCAACCGTGCGTGCCTTCTTTAAATATTTTTACAAAAAGGAAATGATTTCGGCAGATGTTTCTAGTAAAGTTAGCATGCCAAAACTCCACGAGAAAACTATTGTTAGGCTTGAAAGTAACGAAATACCTAAGTTTCTAGATGAGGTTGAATCTGGCAAAGGTTTAACTGGTCATGCTCGCGGATTTCATAAAAAAACACAGAAAAGAGATATAGCTATGCTAACTTTGCTTCTTGGAACTGGCATGCGTGTTAGCGAGTGTGTTGGGCTGAATTTAAGTGATATTGATTTTAGTATAAACGGGCTTAAAGTAACAAGAAAAGGTGGAAATCAGGTTGTTTTGTATTTTTCAGATGAAGTAAAGGTTCCTTTAGTAGACTATATTGAAGAGAGAAATGAAAACCCATATTTAAAGGATGAGCCTGCGCTATTTTGTTCGCTGCAAAATAAGCGAATAACCCCAAGAGCAGTGCAAAATCTTGTTAAAAAATATGCAAGCATTGCTACTCCGCTTAAACACATAACTCCGCACAAACTAAGAAGCACTTATGGCACTGCGCTTTACAGAGAAACTGGCGATATTTATATTGTTGCAGATGTTCTTGGGCATAAAGATGTTAACACAACTAAAAAGCACTATGCCGCTATCTCAGAAGACCTAAGAAAAAATGCTGCTTCTAAAGTTAGATTAAGAGGCTAAAACAAATATGTGATTGTGAAGAGTTTTTAACTCAATTCAGCATCACATATTTTTATTTTCAAAAAAACACTGTGCATTTTTATAAAATATATTTTCTATGGTTTCGTTTCCATAACCTAAAAACCTTAACCTATCCTCAAGCAGTGATAAGTTATTGTAGTTTTTAACGCCTTTGGGTAGATTTTTTGTTCCATAAAAATCTGTACCTAAGCTAATATTTT
This sequence comes from uncultured Thermoanaerobacterales bacterium, assembly GCA_900557695.1. Lineage (GTDB taxonomy): Bacteria > Bacillota > Clostridia > Christensenellales > UBA1242 > UMGS2069. The sequence goes on from USTP01000016.1 coordinate 1,350, forward strand.
TATCTCCAAACCTAGAAACTATATAATCTATGTGCCTTGCCACATCTGAAATAGTGCTTCTTTTTGCCTCGGTTAAAAAATCACCTACAAGTGCCAAACCCATAAGCCCACCCGACTCAACTATCATCTTAATTTGGTAATCTTTTAAATTTCTCTTGCTTGTAACTAAGCTATATACAGCTGTATGCGAACATAGAATTGGTTTTTTTGTTACTCTAGAAAAGCTCATGAACGACTTTTCTGACAAATGCGCCGTGTCAACCATAATATTATTATCTTCTAATTCTTCTATAGTATCGTAGCCAAGCGTTGTTATATCCCCACCCTCTAAAGCTCCGCCCGCCAAACAATTATCATTATTCCATGTTAGTGAGCAATACTTGGGTGCTATATTAACAACTTTTGCCAAATTGTTTTTAGTTGTAAAGTGCATGTCTTCAATTGCCAAGTGTAGTTTTGTATCACTGTTTTCATTTTCACTTAACACTCTAAGTAGAGCAACACTATCTTCAATTTTTTTTATTGCCTCTTCGCTATTCATCTCGCTTGTCCATACTGCTGAAACAATGTCATTAACGCTTGCTTTCAACTTTTTATTTTTTAAATAACTTCTTATTTTTGTGTTGGTTTTTAGCGTAACTAAATAGTCGTTGTGCAAATCATAAACTTTTATCATAGTATAAATTATGCACTTCGCCATTTCAATTATAACCCACATTAAAAAAGAAAAAGCAACTTTTAATTAAGTTGCTTCCTTTAAATTTAGTTAATTGGCTTGAGTTTGTGGAGCCTCCTCAAGCGTATAGTTTTTAGGGTCTATCACAAACTTATAGACTCTTGCATTTTCTTCAGTTCCATCAAAACTAATTTTAACACGCATAGTTCTTATTTGGTCATCTACACCCTGATATAAGAAATATGTTGTTTTCTTGGTTTGCTCATTTCCAGAGCCAAAACCACCATGCTTAACAACAGGCTCGGCTTGGCTTTCAGTTCCATAAAAATTAGTTATTTCACAATAAAAACCTTCCTTAGTTTCTGCATTATAACTTACCCTTTTAACTTTATCAGATGTAAATCTTATTAGTGTAAAGTTAACCCTGCCATCTGAATAGCCCAAAGCATCGGCAACATCTTTGTTATACGGAACCTCTCCTTTTAATGTGTAAACAGCATCAAAACCTTCTTCGTTAGACTTTTCCCAAGTTGTTGCTTCAACATTATATTTTTCCCCTTCAATATTTCCACCAAAGTTTATGTTGTAAAGTTGTGAACTTTTTGTTTTTCCACAACCAACAAAGCAAAGCGCAGTTATAAACATTAAGGCAAAACAGGTTAGCGATGCAAAAAGTTTTTTCATAATTCCCTCCTTAAAAAATTAGTAAAAACAATACTTTCAATTGCTTACTATTGCTTATAGTATCTATCGTTTTTGCGTATATTATGCATAAAAAATAGCCAAACATAATTATGTTTGACCATTTTATAAACAACTAATAGCAGGTTAATTTTTAAGTTGCAGTGGCTGAAGCCCTTGTTTCCCTAATGATATTAACCTTAATTTGACCTGGGTATTCTAGCTCTGATTCAATTTTTTTAGCAATTTCCTTGGCAAGTACAACAATACCCATGTCGTCCACCTCTTCAGGTTTCACGGCAATTCTTATTTCTCTACCAGCCTGAATTGCATAAGAATTTTGAACACCTTTAAAACTATTTGCAATCGCCTCAAGTTTTTCAAGACGCTTAACATATGCATCTAACGACTCTCTTCTTGCCCCAGGCCTACTACTTGAAATAGCATCAGCAACTTGAACTAATATTGCCTCAAGTGATTTATACTCAACTCCACCATGATGAGCTTCAATGCAGTGAATAACCTCTTCACTTTCTTTATATTTTCTAGCAATATCAACACCAATTGAAACATGTGTTCCTTCCATTTCAAAGTCCAGCGCCTTACCTATGTCGTGAAGCAAGCCTCCACGCTTAGCAACCTGAACATCTGCTCCCAGCTCTCCTGCTAAAAGCCCTGCAATATATGAGGTTTCAAGAGAGTGTTTTAACACATTTTGACCATAACTTGTTCTATACTTAAGCCTACCAAGAATTTTTATAAGCTCTGGATGCAAATTGAAAATTCCTGCCTCAAATGTGGCATTTTCGCCAGCTTCTTTAATGGTTTTTTCAATGTCTTTCTTAACTTTCTCAACTATATCTTCTACGCGAGCTGGATGGATTCTTCCATCGGTTATGAGCTTTTCTATAGTTAGCCTAGCAACCTCTCTTCTAATTGGGTCGAAACTAGAAAGAATAACCGCCTCCGGCGTATCATCTACAATAAGGTCAACCCCTGTAGCAGCTTCGATGGCACGGATATTTCTACCCTCTCTACCAATAATTCTACCCTTCATTTCGTCATTAGGTAGTGCAACAGCAGTAACTGTTACTTCTGCAGTGTGGTCGGTAGCACATTTTTGAATAGCCAGCGTTATAATTTCTTTTGCTTTCTTTTCGCCCTCTTCTCTAGCTTCGTTTTCAATATCTCTAACTATCGCACCAGCCTCTTTCCTTGCATCATCCACAATGGTTGAAACCAATTGTTCTTTCGCTTCTGCTTTGGTTAAGCCTGAAACTCTTTCTAGCTCTTTATCTATATCGTGAGCCCTATTCTCAAGTTCTTTTTCTTTGTTTACTAGTTCTTGTTTGCTTTTTTCTATCTGATTTTTATACTCATCTGCCGTTTGAATTTTCTTATCAAGAACATCCTCTTTCCTGTCAAGAGATTCTTCTCTTGCAACTAGCCTGTTTTCCATCCTTTGAAGCTCTGCCCTACGCTCGCGAACCTCGTTATCTGTTTCATTTTTTAATTTAAGTGCTTCTTCTTTTGCTTCAAGCATAGCTTCTTTTTTATAAGCAGAAGCTTCTGCTTTGGCATCTTCAACGATTTTCGTTGCTTCACTGCGTGCCGAACCCATACGATTTTTCTGCACAAAGTAGAAAATTAAAACTCCAATAACTCCACCAAGTACAAGAGAACCGATGGAGGCACCAATAATTATGCCTGCCATAATGTTTCCTCCTGTAAAAATTCATTTATTGTAATATAAATCTAACATTTAAAAAATGTTTACTCTAAATGTATGTGCGCATCCCACACAAATCCATATTAACACACTTAAAAAAACAATGTCAAGTGATTTATATTGTAAACATATTGTCCTTTTTTAATAGTCTTATACAAAATAAAAAGGTCTTCCGACCTTTTTAAAACAAACTATGACGATGCTTTAGTTTTAACTGCTTCCCTTACTTTTGCCTCGATTTCTTCACTTATTTGAGGGTTATTTGCCAAATAGCCCTTAGCATTTTCTTTACCTTGAGCAATCTTTTCGCCGTTATAGCTAAACCATGCACCACTCTTTTGGATAATATCATTATCTACGGCAAGGTCTAACAAACAGCCTTCTTTTGATATTCCAACGCCAAAGATTATATCAAACTCAGCAGTTTTAAAAGGTGGAGCCATCTTGTTTTTAACAACTTTAACCTTTGTTCTGCTACCAACAATAGTGTCGCCATCCTTTATGGTTTCACCTTTTCTAACATCTAGCCTAACACTTGAATAGAACTTTAACGCTTTGCCACCAGGTGTGGTTTCTGGGTTACCAAACATAACGCCAACTTTTTCACGAAGCTGGTTAATAAAAATAACGCAAGTTTTGGTTTTTGATGTGATACCAGCAAGCTTTCTTAACGCTTGTGACATTAACCTTGCTTGCAAGCCAACATGACTATCGCCCATTTCGCCATCAATCTCTGCCTTTGGAGTTAAGGCAGCAACAGAGTCGATAACAACTATATCTATAGAGCCACTTCTAACAAGGCTTTCGGCAATTTCTAGGCCTTGTTCACCAGTGTCTGGCTGTGAAACATATAGGTTTTTAATGTCTACACCAAGCCTTTGAGCGTAGATTGGGTCTAGCGCATGCTCCGCATCAATAAAAGCAGCCGTTCCACCCAATTTTTGAGCCTCTGCCACAACATGCAGCGAAACAGTTGTTTTACCAGATGATTCTGGACCATAAATTTCTATAATTCTACCGCGTGGCAACCCACCAATTCCAAGAGCCAGGTCTAAAGTTAAACATCCTGTTGGAATAACCTCTACCTCCTGCACTGGAGCCTCGCCAAGTTTCATTATACTTCCTTTACCAAATTGTTTTTCAATTTGAGCAATTGCCTGCTCTAAAGCCTTTTCCTTATCGTTCATAATATCCTCGCTTAAAAATTTACTTTAGTAGATTTATGAGCCTAAAACATATGGTTTTAGCAACTTGATTCATACTATCTCGTTTTTTACCAGTTGTTTCAAGTTTAAAAATCTTAACACCACTTTCTGTTCCTATAGCCACATAAGAAATCACACTATTCGTATTATAATACAAATTGTTGCCTTCCGCAAGTGTTGATAGGCAAACAACATACAAATCAGCAGAAATTCTCGAACGAATGTGCGAGGCAATATCAAACGCAATTTCCCCGCAAACTCCGTGATTTACTGTAAACTTAAATGGATTAAGGTCGAAGTGGTCTACCATGGCCTTGGTTGACGGCATCACATAGCTTGCTTTAACTATTTTTTCACTTCCATCAAAAGCCATTAAATTGCTAGTTATAATTCCCCCAGTTGCCTGCTCCATTAAGCAGATAGTTTTTTTTCTAACTTCTAAAACCTCATAGAGCTTTTCGTAAAGGCTTATATCTCTATCTGCATAGATATATTTAGACAGCGCACTTACTATCTTTGAAAGTTGAGATGCAAATTCATCCTCGCCTTTTTTTGCCTCTACATATAAAAACGCATCTAAATACTTTTCTTTAACATATGTTTTAACCACGCTTTTATCAAGCTCTAGGCTGTTAAGCTCACTATTTATCTGCTCAGCAGTTAACCCATATAATTTCAAAGTTTGGTTTAGCATTTTTTATTTAACCTCTTCTTCTTTCCTAGTTTCCTCAGCCAAACTCTTAAAACTATTTACAGCTTTAACAGCATAGTTAACGCACGAAACAATTGCAAGAATTGTTCCAATAATCATAAGTGCAAGACCAAAACATCTAATATATTCAATAGGCATTGAGCCAATCTTCGCGTTTTCTCCTCCGCTTAAGCAATCTCTAAGCCCAACATAAAGCATTAGCACCATTGAAGCAATGTCTAAGAAAAACGATTTTATTTTACCAAATATGTCTGCTGCTATAACAATATTTTTGTTTGCCGCCACCATACGAATTCCCGATATAATAGTATCTCTTAAAACAACAATCAAAACCATTGTTACCGCTAGCCAAACAACAGTAACATTACCAGCAAGCAAAACAAGTATCATAGCCGAGGTAGTTATTGCTTTATCGGCAATCTGGTCCATAAACTTACCAAAATCAGTTATCATGTTATATTTTCTTGCTATATAACCATCAAGAAAGTCTGTCAAACACGCCAAAATATACACTCCAAGCGCTATAAAAACACCAATTCCGCTTGGCAAATTAACTAGAAACAAAACCACAACAATTGGTGTACAAAACATCCTTATCATTGTTAAAATGTTTGGAACATTCCACTTCATTCTACTTTTTCCCCCGATAAATCATATTCTTTAACTTTTGTTATTTTTATTTTATATATCTCGCCAATATCAGCTCTTTCTTTCGACCTAAAGTAAACAAGCGTGTCTACCTCTGGTGCTTGATACTGGCTTCTACCAAAGAATCTAGCTTTTGCATAATCTATTCCTTCATAGCAAACATCTAGCGTTTTGCCTATAAATCTTCTATTTTGCTTTGCAACTACTTTCCTTTGAAGTTTAACAAGCTTTATAAGCCTTTTTTGCTTAATCTTTTCAGGTATTTGGTTTGGATAAGACGCAGCTGGCGTTCCCTCTTCTTTTGAGTAGGCAAAAAAGCCCACATGCATTAAAGGATATTCTTTTATAAATTTATAAAGTTCCTCAAAGTCTTCATCAGTTTCGCCAGGAAAACCAACCATAAATGTTGTTCTTATTGCAACAAACTGTGGCAAAGCTTTTATCTTATCTATTAGTTTAATAATTCCATCGTGGTCGATATGCCTATTCATTCTCTTTAAAACACCCGAAGAAACATGTTGCAAAGGAATGTCTAGATAGTTGCACAGTTTTTCATTGTTCATCATCTCTTCAAGAAGCTCATCGGTTACTAGCTCTGGGTAGCAATATAGAAGCCTTATCCATTTAAGTTTCTTTATTTTTGATAACTCTTTAATAAGTTTAACAAGCTGAGGATGCCCATCTTTCGACAGGTCTGTTCCATATCTTGTTACATCTTGTGCAACTAAGATTAGTTCTTTAGCCCCTGCGTTCACAAGGTCGGTTGCCTCTTTAGTTAATTCTTCAATGCTTCTAGAGCGATACTTCCCTCTTATATATGGAATAGTACAAAACGTGCAATAGTTGTCGCACCCATCCGCAATTTTAAGATAAGCATAATGTTTGGGCGTTGTTATAATTCTGTTTTTAACGTTAATATTGCTATACTCTCCGCCTGTTTCTATTATCTTGTTTTCCCCCGAGTATGACCTTTCTAAAATCTTAACAATATCTGGATATTGATTTATTCCAAGGAAAATATCCACCTCTGGTAAGTCTTTTCGCATTTCTTTTAACCACTTTTGAGGCATACAACCAGTAACAACAAGCTTTTTGCAAGTTCCAAGTTTCTTATATTCACTCATCTCAAAAATAGTGTCCATCGACTCTTTTCTAGCATTTGCAATAAATCCACAGGTGTTTATAATTATAATTTCTGCCTTTGAAGGGTCTGAGGTAAAACTATATCCACCCTCGCTTAAATAGGTTAGCATGTGCTCAGTGTCTACCCTATTTTTATCACACCCTAGTGATATAACGCCAACCAACTTCTTGTTCTCTTTAATTTTATTATCTTTCATATTTTAGTTCCTTTTGTTTAGTCTAGTATACTATATAAATTAAAGCCCGTCTAGCTTAATTTAATCGCTATCATAATCGCCAAAAAGCTCATTATACTCTTCAACGGTTATTTTAACATCCCTTGGCTTATTGCCAATGCCACCATCTATAAAGCCTCTGGTTTCCATTTGGTCTATAATTCTAGCCGCCCTCGCATAGCCCACGCTAAACCTTCTTTGTATCATAGATATTGAAGCTTTCCCGTTTTTCATAACAAGCTTTAATGCTTGAGGCATATACTCGTCCATACGATCTTCCCCGCTTGAAGAACCATCATCGTCATGATCCTTTTCTTCCTTTTCTGGTTCAGCGTAGATAGATTTTTGTATATCTTCATCGTAAACAGAAACATTGTGTTCTTTAATATAGTTTAATGTTTTCTTAATTTCTTCATCAGAAACAAAGGCTGCCTGCAAACGCACAAGTTGGTTAGAGTCTTGAGCCGACAATAGCATATCGCCTTGTCCAAGCAGTTTTTCTGCCCCGCCTTGGTTAATTATTGTTCCCGAGTCTACTGCACTTGCAAGTGAGAACGCAATACGAGTTGGCAAGTTGTTTTTAATGGTACCAGTAACAATGTTAACAGATGGCCTTTGTGTTGCAATAACCATATGAATTCCAGACGCACGGCCAAGCTGAGTTATTCTTTGAATCTTACCCTCAACATCTTTCGCCGCAACGCTCATAAGCTCGGCAAGTTCGTCTATAACAATAACTAAGTATGGAAGCCTTTTTTCTCTGCCCTCTTTAACGGCTTGACACTCGTTAAACTGCTCAATCTTTTGACAGTCGTTATCTACAAGAAGTTGATATCTTCTTTCCATCTCTTTAACAGCCCATGCCAAAGCATTAACCGCCTTAGAACACTCGGTTACAATTTCAGGTAGCATCATGTGAGGCATACGATTGTATCTAGAAAATTCAACGCGCTTAGGGTCGATCATAATAAACCTAAGTTCGTCTGGAGAGTGACGATACATTAAACTCATAATAAGCGAGTGCAAAAATACCGACTTACCAGAGCCTGTAGACCCCGCCACCAGAACATGAACCATTTTAGACAAACTTTTAATTATTATTTCGCCAGAAATATTTTTACCAATGGCAACAGGAAGTGGCGCCTTAAAGTTTCTAAACTCGGCAGATTCTACAAGTTCTCTTAACCCAACCATGCTAGATTTAGTGTTTTCTACCTCAACGCCAAACGCGTTCTTGCCAGGTATTGGCGCTTCAATACGAACCCCACTTTTTGTTGCAAGGTTCATAGACATATCCTTGTCATACGAAAGAACTCTACTAACAGGCACACCTGTTGGCATTGTTAGCTCATATCGTGTTACCTTGGGGCCACGAACAACATTTATAACCTTTGCTGGTATTTTAAAGTTTGCAAGAGTGCTTTCAAGAATTGCCGACCTTTTTCTGTATTCCTCAGAATAATCTTCATGCTCTTCTTTTATAACATTTAATAATAAGGTTGGTGGCGGATTATATTTACGGTTAAGCTGATTTTCAAAACTCATTTTTTCTACTTTAGGCTTTGTTTCTTGCCTTTGAGAGTTTTGTGACACATTTATATCATGTTTAGAATTGTCTAAAACTTGCGAAAAATTGTTTACGCTATTTTGCTCTTTCATTTCAATACCAAGCGAACTAGCATTTGCCAAAATATCTCCACTTGCTCTCCTATCACGACTAGTTAGCCTTGAAGAAAATTCGGTGCTCTCTTCCTCGCCACTTGAAAACTTATTAAAGTTAGAAACAGATGTTCGGTTTGCTAACCTCTGGTCCTCCACTCTTCTATTCACGCCAAAAGTGCTATCTTCATTTCTCTCTGGCCTATTAGAATTAAATTCTTCTTTTTGCGTTTGAGAAATGTTAGTAATATTAGATGAGTTTCTTGAAAATTCTCTTCTATCTCTAGCAAGATTTGGCTGGCTATTTTCTATAGTAGATGAACTGTTAAAAGAACTTGTTGGTTTATATGTTCCCCAAGAGGTTTTTAAACTTCCATCATCATTTTCTTCGTATGTTTTTTCAAAAGGTTTACTATCCTCTTGCTTTTGGTTGTTGTTTAAATTGCCAGTAACACTTTGCAAATCTTGTTCATTTTCATCATGGTAAACAAGCGGTTTTGATGCATATTGCCTTCTCCAAGCATCCCGTTCTTCGCTATCACGATCAAAAATGTTTGGAACATTAGGTTTAGAGCCAAACAAAATTTCTCTTGCACTTTTAGGCTCACTAGATTCCTCTGCTAATGAATTGTTGGTGTCCTCTTTACTTTTATTAAAGTCGCCAAACAAAACACTTTTGGCTTTTTCACGCCCACTATTTTCATTATCTAATTTACTTGAAGCTTCGCTATTATTTTGATTAAAGCTAAAGGAAATATTTTCGTCCGACTCTAAAAGGTCATTGGTTTTTGTGTCTGTAGTTTGAAAAAGAGGAACTTGGCTCTCACTTATATCTTGGCTATACTCTTCACTAAAACTGCCACTTGGTTTACTTGTTTGAAAACTATACAAATTTTCATCATCGCTTGAATTAAGCCTTCTTTCCAACTCTTCACTTGTAGCCTGACTGCGTTTTAAAGCCTGCTTTTTCTTATTTTTACCTCGGCTATAAATAGCATAATCTATAATAAGACCTATGAAAACTGTTGCAAAAATTGCAAAGAACACATAGGCTCCACCAAGCCCAATAATTCCACGAATAAGGAACACTAGTATGCCTAGCATAAGCCCACCAACCGTAATACCGCTAGACATATTATAGCAAGCTTTTAAATATCTTCCCATGTCAGAAAAACTAGTCATATCATCATAAAGCAAACTAGATGTGAAAATAGTGTGAAGCAAGCATAGCAAACAAACTGAAGCAACTATTAAATATGCTGTGAACTTTTTATCAAAAGTGTACGACAGCCCCATAATTAAGGCTATGGCAACCAAGGCAAATAATAAACAAAGTGGATAAATTAGCACGCCAAAAATGCCTTGAAAAAATTTGCCAATACTTAAAAAGTTTGGCACTAAACACAAAATAAAGATAAGAATACTAAGCACCAACAAACAGGTGCCCAGTATTTTTTTACCATTTCCTCTCTCACGCCTAGTTTTTCTTTCTTTCAAGTTTGATTCCAACTTAACACACCTCTAAAAAAATATCCGCTTGCCCGTTATATAACTACATTTTAAACTAATCAGAGTAGTCTATATAATCTAAAGAGTTTATTTCTGCGGGCCCACCAAGGTATGCGATGAAAAGTTTTGTAAAGTCAAACACTTCCTCTATGGCTTTATTTGCGTCAGAAACTTTTAATAGTTCTACTTTCATAAGTTCACTAGCTTGGCTATAACTTTGCTTATTTATGGCAACTTCCCTTGCCGCCAATACGCTTAAATCGTGAACACTTTCGCTTTCTTGCAAAAATTTGATGATATATGCATTTTTCTCTATCTCAAAGTCAATTTCAGATATTTTGTTTTTGGTTAGTTCTTTTATAACCACCACAATATTGTCTAGATATTCGTTAACATGCTCATAGTCTACCATTGCTTCAATAGTTAATTTACCATTGTTTGCATATTGGTCATAAGAAATCTTCTCATCATGGAAATAGTGCACGCCATTAAACTTCTCTTCAATTTTTCTAAGAATAATAGGACTAACTATATCTATGGCATACTTATTCGTTGTTTTATAACTAAAGCAAGGAAAAGCCAAGAAAATTCTGCTTTGATTTAGTTTTTTGTTTTTAGTTCTTTCGCCACCAGCAAAGTTTTCTATATTAGCAACATACTTAAGTTTCTTATACTCTCCCCCCTCAATAAACCTTGTATAAAAAGTTTTCATAACTTTCTCATAAACAGTGTCCGCATCTATATCTCCTACAACCGAGATAACAGTGTTTTTTGGAGTTAGCACTCTGTCAAAAAATTCCTTACTATCGCCCGAAGTCATCCTTGATATGGTGGTTATTGTTCCAAACTTTGGATTAGCAAGCCCAGTACGGTAAAACAAGGCTTGGTTTACCATCCTTTCAAGCGTATATGAAGGGTTTTCTTGAAGCTTAACAATATCGGCAAGCATAATGTTTCTAACCTTATCCCCACTAGCCATATCAAAGGTAGACTCAAAGGCTATTTCGCACAGTAAGTCTATCGCTCTATCAATATAATCGGCTAGTGTTAAAACCGAGATAATAATGCTCTCGCTAGTATTATCTCTAGATAGTTTTAGCCCATTGCTTTTCGCAAACATGAAAAGATCTCTTTCAGACGGATGCTTTTTCGTTCCCATAAGTAGCATCCTTGAGGTAAATTCACTAATGCCACTTTCGTAGTTCTTCTCACTTTGCGTTCCGCTAGTAATGTGAAGGTCTACTGAAATTAGCTTCGCATCCTTTTTGGGCAAAACGGATAGCTTTAGTCCGTTAGGATAGGTTCTTAGTGCCATAAATATTTTCTCCTTAAAAAGCAACTTTTTGTCTTTTAGTATAACCTAAGTATAACATAAAAAAATCCGCTATTAAAAACGGATTTCAATACTTTTCAAATTTTTTATCAACTTTTTTTAATCTTTAATTGTATTAGAAACGGTATCTGGCACCAGATTTTTACTATTTATGTATTCAAGAATTCTTTTTAAGGCATTTTTTGTTGCCTCGGTTGGATGCATAAGAATTAAGTCGCCACCCGTCATTTCGCTTGTTGCTCTTTCAAAAATCAAATCTTCATCCCTATCTCGCCAGTCGATAGTGTCATGAGTCCAAAGAATAGTTTTATATGAAAGGTCGCTTGCCGCTTTAACTGTTGTCTGGCTATAACTACCACCTGGTGGGGCAAACAAATTCATTGTAACACCCGTAACTTCGTAAACGGCATCCTGACACTCTTGAATTTCTTTTATATTTTCATCATAACTAAGGCGAGCGTGCTCTTTGTGGTTTGACCCATGATTACCTATTTCATGCCCTCTTTCATAAATTAGCCTACACATTGCAGGATAGGTTTTAACCCAAGTTTTCCCAACAAAGAAAGTGCACTTCGCGTCATACTCATCAAGAATATCTAACATCTCACTAAGGTACTCTGTTCCCCAATAAACATTGATCATAAGTGCAACTTTGTTGCTATTTTCATTGCCAGCGTATATAACTCCGTTATACGACTTAAACGCAGTTATAGTTGCTGAATTAGTTAGAAATCCACAGGCAACAATCGTAACAAACACGATAGCTATTAAACATATATTTATTGCAACATGAAAAATAAGTTTATGTTCATTGCCACCATTTTTGTTTTCGCTTTTTTCTTTTTTTCGCTTTATTCTCATTTTTCGCCTCACAAATTTTTTCTATCATATTGTATGAAATGGTTACGCAAAAATATAACACCAGAGCTATCTTAAAGCCAATAAACAATTATAATAGAATATAAAAAACGCAAAAATAAACTAAAAAAGCGTAAAAATATACTGTAAAACCTGTCTCTTATACACATCTGACGCTGCCGACGATCTTACGC
>USTP01000017.1 GCA_900557695.1 uncultured Thermoanaerobacterales bacterium
TAATATAATTTTTATTTTTGCAACATGTTTGTTTCATAAATTAGTGTCAATATTTGTGTTTGTGGCACATTTACTTGAAAATACCACATATTTTTGCTACAATAAACGCACAAATTGCAGTTTTTAACAATAATTTTTTTGCAAAAGAGGTAAAACATGAAGTCTGTTTATAAATACTACAAAGAACGATTGATTGAAATTAGTGGTAAAAATAGAAGCCTATATTCTAAAAACATAAGCAAGAAATATTCCTACGATATTGGCGAAATTTTAAAAAAAGACCAAGAGGGCTTTGATGAGTTTTTAGATTTTTTATGGCGAGGAAGAAAAAGCAGTTTTCCTTTAATTTCTAAAAACAGTAAGCAAAAACTCTATGAAACTTTTAACATTGAAGCTAAAATTAAGCCTCTTTTTAAAGACCTAACAAAACTTACAATGGACGAGAAAAAGCAAGAAAACTTGCGCCGTGAAAGGCTTAAGCGAGATGAAAGCAAAAAACTTATCTCTTCGCAAGTATCTTCGCTTAAAACATTAAAGCGTGAGATTGAAGAGTTTGCAAAAGAAACTGGTAGATACGAGCTTTTTGTTGGCTACCCATTTGTTAGCGGAAGCCTAAACAAAGACATTGTGATTAAGGCCCCACTAATTTTATTCCCCGTTATAATAAACATTGAAAATGATACAACGGTTTCAATAGAATTAAAAAATGATGAGTATGTTCAGTTCAATAAAGTGCTTATGCTAGCTTATGCAAAAGAACATAGAATAAATTATGACAATATGCTATTAGAGTTTGACAATCTTTACGAAAGCAAACTAAGAAGCATTCCAGACATTTTAAAATACCTTTCATCTTTTGGCTTCAACTTTAAGCTTGACAAAAGTTTTGATAAAAGTATAACTCGTTTTCAAGATATTAAAGACGACTTTTTCTCTAGAGATTTAAAGATTGTAAACGCCTGCGTTATAGGTAGATACCCACTAGCAAACTCTATTTATAACGACTATACTGCCCTTGAGAAAAAACATCTTTCTTCACTTGCTATAGAGCAACTGCTTGAGGGAAAAAACACAAAGAAAAACAAAAAGGTAGACAGCACCACCTATACGATAAACGATCTAGACTATGCTCAAGAAAGTGCAATTAAAAAGCTTAGCGAATATGGCAACCTAGTGATTTATGGCCCACCTGGAACAGGTAAATCTCAAACTATCGTGAACATAATTTCAGATGCACTTTGCAAAAACAAGAAAGTTCTCGTGGTGTCGCAAAAGAAAGCCGCCCTTGATGTGGTTTTCAACAGGCTTAAAAACTTAAACTCAAAATGTATGTTTATAACCGATGCCGAGAAAAACAAGGTTGCTTTTTATGAAAGGTGCTATCAAATGCATCAAGCCATTTTAGCCGAAGGGCGAGTTGATGAAACAAATAAAGACTTTGAAAGCGTTGAAAATAGCATTCAAGCCGAAGTTGGCGAGCTTGAAAAAATCTCTAACTGTTTATTTTCAAAAACTCCTTTTGGCTTGAGCTTGCAAGAAATGTACGCAAACTCGTCTAAAATTGGGAAAACAAGTGCCGATTACATTTTGTATAAACTAATGCTCAAAAACAAAGAAATTATGGGCATGGACTATAAAAGGCTAGCTTCTACCCTAAGGCTAATTAAAGATAAGAACAAGGCAAAGCAATACTACCGCTACATTGAGTTAAAAAAGAACAACCCTCTTATCGACCATATAAAACATGATGTTGAAATTCATGTTATAAATCAGATGAAGGCATACTTAAAAGATATAACGCAAAGAAATATTGTTCCGTTCGACACAGCAAAACACCCTCATGCAAGGCAACTAATGATATACTGCGTTGAAAACGGCGTAGAAGATATTAGCGAAATGAAACCGCTAATAAAAATGATATCTTCTATTGAAAATAAAGATTTGCATAAGTCGCTAAACTGGTCGAAAGTGTTTTTCCCTGCATACCCATTTGTTAAGCAAAAGCTTATAAACAAAGAGCAAGAAATAACTGAAAGCTTTGAAAGCACAATGAGAGAGATTAAAGACTACATTAAAAACTACTCGCTAATTAGCAAGGTGCTAGACAAGCAAGGGTATTTAATGACTATAGATAATATAGTTAATGGTAACGCAATCTTTTTAAGGCTTTTATCTAACGCTCTTGAAGACTATATTGAAATTCGAGATATGAATATTGCCCTTCAGGGTTTAACAGATGACGAAAAAGTTATTTTAAACTTTGCCTTTGAAAACTCTAAAAATGCAAGGCAGTATAGAGAAATTTTAGATAAACTTTTGCAAATTAGAGTTTACCATGAGGCTATAAAGTATGAAGAGCAAAACAAAACAACTCTTTCTAAAATTATAGACTTTTCAAACATAACAAATCGCATTCTTTCACTTAAAAAAGATGAAAAGGCGCTGTCTAGCAGTATTTGCATAAATAAGTTTAAAAACGATTATATAGATTATTATAATTCTAGCTCACAAAGCAAAAACTATCTATACCAAATTTCAAAACAGCAAGGGCTTATTCCAATTCGCAAGATGATGGATTTATATAGCGACTTTTTGCTTAAGCTTTTCCCATGCTGGCTACTTTCGCCTGAAAGCGTTTCTACCCTATTCCCTTTAAAAAAGGAAATGTTTGATATTATATTGTTTGACGAAGCAAGCCAGGTGTTTATAGAAAACACCCTGCCCACAATCTACCGCGGCAAATATATTGTTGTTGCGGGCGACTCAAAGCAGCTTCGCCCCACCTCAACTTTCATAAAAAGATATCTTGGTAACGATAGCGAAGAAGAGTTAGACCTTGCAACCCAAGCGGCTCTTGAAGTTGAAAGTTTGTTAGATCTTGCAACCTCAAGGTTTTCAAGTGCAAACCTAACCTATCACTACAGAAGTAAAAGCGAGGAACTTATAAACTTTTCAAACTATGCTTTCTATGATGGAAAACTGCAAATTGCACCAAATATTTCTAAAAATTTAAGCAATAAACCAATAGAACGCATAAAAGTTAATGGCAAATGGGTAAATAGAAAAAATGAAGAAGAAGCAACAGCTATTGTGGCACTTCTTAAAAAACTTATTAAAAACAAAAGAAATAAATCGTCTATTGGAATTATTACTTTCAACACCGAGCAGGAAAACGCCATTGAAGACGCAATTGATAAAGAGTGCCAAAAAGACTCCGCCTTTAGAGATGCCTACCTTCGCGAACAGAATAGAAAAGAAAACAATGAAGATACCTCTATATTTATTAAAAACCTAGAAAATGTTCAGGGAGATGAGCGCGATATTATTATATTCTCTATTGGTTATGCAAAAAATGAATATGGCAGAGTTGTGGCTCACTTTGGTCCGCTTTCAACCGAGGGCGGAGAAAACAGGCTTAATGTTGCAATAACTAGGGCTAAAGAGAAAATATATGTTGTAACAAGTATCGAGCCAGAAGAACTTGCCGTAGAGGGCAGCAAGAATGCAGGACCTAAAATTTTCAAAAGCTATTTAAAATATGTTAGAGCTGTTTCTAATAAAAACACAAAGGAAGTTGGCTATATTCTAGACAGCTTCAAGCCAAGCCTACCTTCGCCTAAAGAAGAGATAGTTTCAAACCAACTTGAAAAGGAAATTAAGGAAGAACTTGTGAAGCTGGGCTATAGCGTTGAAACAAATCTTGGCAACACAAACTACAAGCTATCTTTAGCAGTTTACGATAAAAAACTAGACAAATATCTTCTTGGCATTGAGTGCGACTATTCTGCTTATAAAAGTAGTGACTCTATCTTAGAGAGAGATGTTTATAGAAACAAGTTCTTAAAATCTCGTGGCTGGGATATTATGCGCGTTTGGAGCAGAGATTGGTGGCTAAGTAAAACTAAAGTTATAAACAGTATTGTTAAACAAATAAATGCAAACTATAAAAAATATCAACAACTTTTGCCTGTAAAGAAAAAGGCTGAAAAAACAGATAAAACAACTCCTTTGCCAATCGAAGAAGAAAAAACTAAAACAGTAAAAACTAAAGAAAATAAAAACACTGTTGTAAAAAACGCCACGAAAACGGAGTAAAATTCACAAATAAACTTTAAAAATAAAAATAGACCTTAAAGGTCTATTTTTTAATATTAACTATTTTTTTACTGCCTTTTTCTTGTTGGGGTTATATTTTAGCGCTCTCATGCTATTTAAAATTGCAAGTAATGTAACGCCAACATCTGCAAAAACCGCACTAAGCATGCCAGTTATTCCCACGGCGCCCAGTGTTAAAAACACAATTTTAACCACTGCGGCAAGTATAATGTTTTGCCAAACAATTTTGCGAGTGTATTTAGATATTTTAATGGCAGAAACAACTTTCTCTAGGTTATCATCCACCAAAACTATATCCGAGGCTTCTATGCTTGCTGGGGAGCCATTTATTCCCATACTAATTCCAACATCAGCAAGTGTAAGCGAAGGGGCATCGTTTATTCCATCGCCCACATAACCAATTTTTTGAGCGGTTGTATTTTTTATGTTCTCTATATAATTAAATTTGTCTTGTGGCAAAAGTTTAAACTTTACATCATCTATCATAACCTCGCTTGCTACTTGCTTTGCACTTTCTTCATTATCGCCAGAAAGCATACAAGTTTTTATATTAAGGGCCTTTAAGGCTTGCAAAGCATTTTTTGAAGTTGGTTTAATAGTGTCTTTTAAATAAAACACAGCTAGCAGTTTATCATCTTCAAAAAGTTCAACGCTTGTAGATTTTTGATCTACATTTTTCCTACCAATGAAATAATTTTTTCCATCATACTCATAGCTAACTCCTGCCCCAGCCTTTTCCTTAACATTTTTAACTTTTTCAAGAGGCTTTTTATTTAGCTTTAGTATTGCTTTTGCAAGTGGATGAATTGAGTTTTGCTCACCCAGGCTTGCTAGGAAAATAACTTCCTCTTCAGTTTTATTTTTGTCTAAAATATCTATCTTTTCAACGCTAAATTCGCCTGTGGTTATTGTTCCTGTTTTATCAAAAGCAATTATATTTAAACTAGCCACAGCATCTAAATATGAAGAGCCCTTTATAAGTATGCCATGCTTTGAAGCATTCCCTATTCCAGAAAAATATGATAACGGCACAGATATAGCAAATGCACATGGGCAAGAAACAACCAAGAATATAAGCCCCCTATAGAGTGCAGTTTCAAAAGTTTTGGTAACTGCAAACACAATACCAAACACAGCTAAGGCTAATATTATAACGCCCAAAGTGTACCACTTGGTTATTTTAGATATAACAGTTTCAGTTTTAGACTTTTTCTCTTGAGCATTCTCGATTAAGTTTATTATTTTGCTAACCGTGCTATCTTTATATTCGCTAGAAGTTTTAATTGTTAAAACACCATCTAATACAATGCTACCCGACAAGATTTCATCGCCAGCTTTAACTATTACAGGTAAACTCTCTCCAGTTAAACTTTGAGTGTTTAAGCCAGCTTCCCCACTTTCAATTACGCCATCTAGCGGAACTCTCTCGCCAGGTTTAACAACTATTATGCTACCGATTTTTACTTCGCTAGGGCCAACTTTTTTCTCTTCCCCACTCTCAAGTAGTATAGTAGCATATTCTGGCTGAAGATTTGTTAGCTCTTCTATAGAGCGCCTAGACCTGTTAACAGCAAGCCCCTCAAGAAGCTTACCTATAGAATAAAGGCATATAACCATCAAAGCTTCTCTATATTCACTAATAGCCGCCGCTCCTATAACCGATAAAGTTATTAACAGGTTTTCGTTTATTGTTCCTTTAAAAAGTAGCACTATCGCCTTGTAATAAGTTTTGTAGCCAAGCATTAGTGCACTTACAGCAAACAATACCCAAAACAAAGCCACAGGCATATCTATAAACAATGCACAAACGCCAATTATAGTTCCTAAAGCAAGCATCACAAGGTCTACAATAAACCGCTTATCAATTAGCTTTGTTTTCTTATTTTCTTCTAAAATAATTTTTGCATTTGGCTCTAACTTCTTGGTTATTGCCACAATTTTCTTTGTTGCCTTATCAAGGTTTTCAGACTCGTAGCTTAGCTTAGAATTGATAAAATCTATCTCGGCGTTACTAACGCCTGGAATTTTGTTTATTGCCCCCGCAAGCGAGCGAGCACAGTTTGGGCAGTCAAGCCCAACAATCTTTACAGTTTTTTTCATACTCTACTTCTCCTGCACATGCTCTTTGGTTATTTCAAACACTATGCCAACATGCCTATCTGCAAGGCTATAGTAAACCTCTTTCCCCTGCTTCCTACTTTTGATAAGATTAAGCTCCTTTAAGTTTTTTAACTGATGAGAAATAGCCGACTTTGTCATGTTCAAAAGCACAGATATATCACAAACGCACATTTCACTTATGTAAAGCGCATTTATTATTTTAATTCTTGTACTGTCTGAAAGTGCCTTGTAAAAATCTGCCATGTTTATAAGACTATCGTCATCAAGCATTTCGCTTTTAACCTTTTCAACCACATCTTGATGTATCACCTCGCAATCGCACTGCATTGCCAAGCAGCCACATTTGTTTTTAGACTTTATTCTAACCATATCATCTCCAATTAGTTGAATATTCGTTCAACTTTATAGTATGCAGTATAGTTGAATATTTGTTCAATTGTCAAGCGTTTTATATTTTTTCCAAAACTTTTTTATAATATGCTTCATTGGCAAAATTTGATTAAATAATATAAACGAAAATTTAACATTTTGAATTTTAATAGGCATTAACTATTCAATTAAAAAACCATTTGGCTACTACCAAATGGTTTTAAAAGATATTATTTAAATTAAACTTATGCGTTAAGCAGTTTGCTCGCTTTCAGTTGCAGCCACATAATCATACATTCCTAAAACAACCCCAAGTGTTGTTCCCTCATGCCTGTAAAGCAAACTTATTTGGTCACCACTTTCGGCTAAATCATAGGTTTGCATACCAGGAAGCCCTGCCTGCGCGCCCATGCTTTCTGGCAAAACAGGAGCCCCATCTTTATATAAAACAGTTTGTTTCAAAGTTGCATTATAATCAAAATACAAATAGCTTCCATCATTTGTTAAAAAGGTTGGGCGGGTTAGCGATAAATTATCTTTTAGATTTGCGTTTGAAGTGTCAAAGGTTTCACGGTTGCCATATGTGAAATTGCCATAAATATTAGTCTTTTGCGAAGCCAAGTAATCGCTATCCATAACAATAGTAACAAGGTTTAGTTTGCCTTGAGGATTTTGGATTGTTGCACCATATTTATTTAAACCTTGGTCTAGAGCCCCAACTAATGCAGTTTTAATTCCTGTCGCCTGCATCACGCTAAACCAACCCTCATCTCCTGTAACTAAGCTTTCTAGCTTTGAACCAGCATCTATAGTAACGCCTGCTCCACCAACCTTATTACCAGAGCTAGCATCTGTTCTACTAACTAAGAATAAAACTGGACCACCAAACCTCTCGAAATGACTATTGATTACAGTGTTGCCATCTGACCCGAAAGAGAACATTCCACTATTAAAGCAGTTCGAAACTTTAGAATTTGAAATATCCATGGTTTTTATACCTGTTTCGCCTTCCATATATAGCCCTATTAAAAATTCTTTTGCTATTATATTATCAACTTTTGTAAGCCCAAAAATAGACTTAACGAATATCAAAGAGCCAGCCGCACCAATTGCTTCAATATTATCATCTCCCCCATTACCATTTTCAGTGTAGGCGGTAGACATATTTCCTCTAACATCTATATTGCAAAGTTTTGCCACAGGCCCACCTTGCTGACCTATAAGGGCAAAAACCGCTGAGTGCCCAGCTTCAGTAAAGTCGGTTTCTTTTTCATATATAACTAGTGGGCTATTATCTTTTTTAGCACAAGACATTCCAGCCTTTAAATTACTAAAGTCAACCGAGAATAAGTTTCCGTTAATAACAAAGTCGCTCAAAATATAGTGATTGTAAAGGAAAGCAAAATCTCTTATAGTTCCTATAGCTGCAGAAACGCTTGTTTCATCGCTAGATATGAGATATTCGCTAGGTATGTCACTCTCGGTAACAGTTAAGTCGCAATGAATAAATATCCCATTAACTTCGGCAAGATTTGTTTTGTTTTTTTCCTCTAAAAACTCTTTCCAAAGTTCGTAATATTTGATATTTCCATAGTTTCCAGTGCCAGCAAACTTAACAGGGTCGTAGAATATATTTCTAACTGAAGCAGCATAATAATTTGCAAAACTAATATCATCTAGGTGTTCGTCATCAAGTAGGTTAATTCTTCCAAGGTCTATTTCATCATAAACATTATAACCATCTGCAACAGTTAAAGTAAATGTGCTTGCATTTAATTGAATATCTGCAAGATTCCAATCGGTAGGTGTCATAGTTATTGTGTAGGTGTGGCCAATTGCTTGATCGGTAAAGGTAAAACCAAAGGTTTCATTGTTAAAAGTATAAACCTCACTACCCACAACAACATCTCCTTCTTTAACCTCAACGCTAACATTTAAGTTAACATTTACTATTTCCATAGAGTTCTTTTTGTATACAGTGTAGATTGGTTTATATATAAACTCATTATCGTTACCAACAGTGTAGTCAGCAGTTACCATAAAAGCATTTTCATCGTAACTACCTGCATATATGTTACTTCCAGAAGCAGATGCATTTGCCAATCTTCCATTATATGTTGTAACAAATTCTGGGTCTGCAAACATGACTAGATCGTAAACAAGGCTCATGTTCTCACTCACTTCAACCCATTTTAGTTCTCTTGTTTTATCCTCTCCAATAATTAGGCACGAGATACGATAATTGCCAGGGTCTTTACTGCCTTGGAAAGTAGAAAGGCCATCTGTGTATAAAATAAACTGAGTTTCTGCTTGAGCATCGCTGGTGTTTGAAAGGTCTACCTCTCCCTTGGTTAAGGTTTCAGTGGTTCCCCCCTCATATTTAACTGTTAATGTAACAGCAGAAAAATCTATAGTTTCTTCAACATAATAGGCATCTCTAAGCCCATTAACGGAAACCTCTTGAACTGTTTTGTTATCCTGCGAAGGTGGATTTTTGTCGCACGCAACAAAGAAAACGCTCACAAACACGGCAAAAATACTAAGCATGGCAAGCCCAAATTTTTTCATTGTTTTTTTCTCCTTTTGTTTTCTATAAATAATGTTAATTTAGTAGTCTACATTCAATATCTATCTCAAGTTTAGCTTTTTTTACTAAACAAGTCAAGCAAAAACTATACATTTCAAGAAACAACACAAGTTCTCAAGTTGGCAGTTAATAACACCTAATAGTCATGGTATCTGTAAGGTTTGAACCATCGGTTGTTGTAATAACTACTCTAACTGTTCTTCGTTGGTAAAACACAACCTCTCCGTTTTGATGAACTTCTGCAAAAATCGTAACATTGCCTTCGCTATCAGTATAAGTAGCGTTAACAAGCGAAAATTTTATTCGTTCAGGATAAGATGCATTATCTGGCCCCGTTATATAATCTACGAATATGCTATTATTGTCTGAATCGTTGTCGTCAAACGCTAAAAATGCATATTTTTCTCCAGAAGTTATAGAAGAATAGCTTGTTATTTCCAGCCTATTCATATAAATGGTAAACTGTTCCATATTAACCGTTAGGCCAAAGAAGGTTACAACTACTATGGAGATAATATAAACAACTGCTATAAAAAATATAACCGATTTTTTCATTTTACATCTCCCTTAGTAGTGTTTTAGATTTTGTGTAGAATAAGTATATTCTTAAAGCTAGCACGCTTAAAGCTATTAAAAACACTCTTAAATAAACAAAACTTGATTCGTATAGTAAGAAAAACAAACAAACCGCAAAAGTTATACCACTTAATAAAAAGCTAAGCAAGGTTGACTTTAGTTCATTTGGATTAACGCCTGCGATACCATTTGTTTTAAAAGCAGCTCCGCTTGGCTTTAAAAAGTCTAGCTCTGCACTCCAAACAAGATGAATCATTGCAACAAAAAGCATTGTAAAAAATAGCAGTATGCAATTCCCCACGCTTAATGTTGAATACGAAAAGAAAATGCTAGAAGTGACAACTAAAATAATAATTGTGAACAAGAAGTTATAAAACAATCGCGGAAATAGTATTTTAAACGCACTGCTTGGTTTTGTTTTGTTTAGTTGCAAAGCCTCGCCATCACGGCTATAAAGCGAGCTGGCGTTTATATTATGAGCAAGAACGAACAACAAAATCACAAGCAAATTAAAGCAAATTGTTAAATAATCGCCAAGAAGCCTTGTGTTTATAGCACTATATATTGTGTTTAGTAGCAAAACCGCTATCGGAGCGATAATTATAGTTGAAATACTAGTTGATAAAAGCTCAGTATCTCTAAAATTCTTTTTGGCTTCATAACGAATAGTTGAATTTAGCGGGCCAAACGCTTCATTTTTATGTTTTTTCACTTTTGTTTTTTTATCAAACTCAAACTGCCTTGTTATAAGTTTTAAATAAAGCGGCCTTGAAGTAATTAAATTTAGCACCACGAGAATTGAAATTATTGCAATAACAATCAGTAGCACTATATATGAGTAATTTGTGAAAAGAACTGCTTGCATATTTTCGTAGGTTCCACATAAAAATACAGCAACATAATAGAAAGGAGAAAAAATTGTTGTAAACGCGTCTAAAAAATTTCTTAAACCCCTTGCAACCACGCTCCAACTTCTAATAAGGTTTATATCTTCTGGTATTATCCCTATAACCCAAACAACACCAGCAACAAGCAGAGCAAGAAGAATAGCTAAAGCAATCACTCTTAAAATTGGATATTTTTTAAAAAACGCCATTATATAATTTGTTGGAATTGACAAAAGCCCACCTATTAAAACTGGAATAGCAGATAGCAAAACCAGCATTATAGGCGCCCATATGAAATAGACAAAGGAAAAGGAACTAATAACACCATACGCAACAAATATAGGTATGGCAAAAGTGAAACATTTTTTAATTTCACTTATAAAATAAACCAGCATTTTAGATAAAAATAATGCGTTTGGATTTACAGGCAGTGTAACAAGCATTTGATTATCTTTTGAATAATAAAGCGTTTTGCTTAAACCTATAGTACATGTTATAGTGTTTAAAACGAAGATGATAAAGTAAACAAAAGCCATGAAAGATAGCGGAATATGGTTTAGCGCAGAAAACAAATTTAAAAACCTACACAGCCATAAAACCAAATAGGAAATAGCCGTTATTAGCGCAAAAATTAGCACAGAAAAAACAACCTTAAACAAAATTTGCTTCTTGCTTTTCAAGAAACCAAGGTCTAGTTTTTCTTTAAGTTGCATCAAAAGTAGTGATTTAAACCCGCTCATTTAATTTTTTCCTTATTTTTTGTTTTTTTGCGATTTTCATATGTTAGTGTTAATTTTTTTGCGTTTTTTGCTCTTCTTCTTTATTTTTAGATTTACTCTTATGCCATACTTTTTTAGGCTTCTTGTTTTTAACCTCTTTTTTCTGCATTTCTTCTTTTTCCAACACATCTTCATTATTTTTATTTTCATCGTTTGCAATAGCGTTTTCAGTTTTTGAATTTATTATATTTAAATAAAACTCTTCTAGACTAATGTTTTGCTCTTTCAACTCTTCAAGAGTTACAGAGGTAACAATCTGCCCATTTTTGATGATTATAATTCTATTACATAGTTTTTCAACAATATCTATAATGTGGCTTGAAAAGAACACTATGTTTCCACTTTCTGCATGCTTTTTCATGCATTCTTTTACCTCATATATAGAGTTTGGGTCTAGCCCTGTTAGGGGTTCATCGAGTATCCAAAGCTTAGGATTATGTATTAAAGCACTCATGATAGTGATTTTTTGTTTCATGCCATGAGAGTAGGTTCTAATTTGGCTATCAATATTTCCCTCCATACTCAAATCTTTAAGCATTTTTTTAAGCCTTTCATCACGCTCTTCTTTTGTAACGCCATAAAGGTCGGCAATATAGTTTATATACTCCCTGCCTGTAAGTTTTTCATAAAGTGCATAGTGGTCGGGAACGAAACCAAACTGAGCTTTAGCAAGCGTTGGCTGTTTTTCAATATCATAACCATTTATTTCTATTGATCCGCTAGTTACAGGTTGAATACCAACAATACTTTTAATTATTGTGCTCTTCCCTGCTCCGTTAGGGCCCAAAAAGCCAAGAATCTCTCCAGCATCCACTTCAAAAGATATGTTCATTACTGAATAATTTTTATTGTTACCATAACGCTTAAAAACATTTTTAACAACAAGTTTGTTTACGCTTTCTTTGTTCATACATTCCTCCACTTCCTTTTTACCATATTTAACACACAGTGCAATTTCGTCTTGTTTAATTTTTCTTTTCTTCTCTGCAAGTGCAATATAAAAATCTTGCAACTGAAACAGCCATGCATACAAAAACCACACACAAAGCCCCAAACAAACATACACAACGAAAAACAAACTTTGATAAACGGGATAAAACACTAGTGTTTTTGACCCTATTGTTATATTTAAAGTATAGTTTCTTAAGTTTTCCGCCCAAACACCAAGTTTCTCCGCAATATAGTTTGAATTTACAAAGAAGAAGTCCACCTCGGCTCCG
Source organism: uncultured Thermoanaerobacterales bacterium (assembly GCA_900557695.1). Classification (GTDB taxonomy): domain Bacteria; phylum Bacillota; class Clostridia; order Christensenellales; family UBA1242; genus UMGS2069. Next base: position 12,656 of record USTP01000017.1, read on the forward strand.
CTTGCCGTGAAGTATGAATTTAAAAATACTACCAAAATAAAGTATAATAAAAACCCAACCATGGAATATATAAACTGTTTTAGCTTTGGTCTTTCATAAACATTAAGGAAAACAATTAGAAGAGGAAGAGCAAAGGCAATAATATGGTTTATCCAAAACGAAACAACATTTGGTGCAAAAAAGCCACCAAAATCTGCATAATTTGGCATTAAAAGAGCAAAAAACGCACCTAAAACATTTATAAAGAAAGTGAAATAAAATAATTTATCTAGTTTAAAAATTAAACAAACTGGAAGAATAAACATTGCAGTGTTGCAAAGATGAAGCGGCCAAGACGATGGAGATAAAAAAGAAGAGAAATCATAGTTGTTGCAATATGTTATAAGCGTGGTCAATGATATGTATAAAAGAGCAAGCCTAATGTATTCTTTTTCTCGATTTCTTAAAATAAAATAAAGTCCAAATAAAATTATAAAAGTTAAATAGATATATATTCTATGGTAAAGTTCAAGGTCGGTAACCTGACCCGCCCCAACAGTTCCAAATAAAGTGCTAAACAAATAACTAGGAACTGAAAACAATAAAACTATAGGCAACGCGCAAACCATCTCAATAATATCACGCTTAAACAACTTGAAGCATCCATTGGTAACAAAAATATAAATCGAATAAAGAAGAGAAATACCAATTTCAACAGCAATAAACGCCCCACATATAGAGAGGTTATAACTTCCCGTGAAAGAATATATAATTTGCCTCATATAGATACTGTCTCTTATACACATCTCCGCGCCCACGAGACTCGACGTCATCTCGTATGCC
>USTP01000018.1 GCA_900557695.1 uncultured Thermoanaerobacterales bacterium
AGATCGTCGGCAGCGTCAGATGTGTATAAGAGACAGCCGTTATTGTCTATTGTGTAACTATCTTTATAAACCAAATCGCTAAGATTTACCATGCTATATCCTTCAGCTTTTAAAAACGCTATAACTTGTGGCAAGGCTTCAACTATATTATCTGAGTTGTTGTGAAAGAGAATTATAGCGCCATTATGAACTCCTGCCTTAACCCTTGCAAGAATTTGGTCTGCCGATAAACCTTTCCAGTCTAGCGAATCAACGCTCCACTGAATAGTTTGAAGTCCTAGATTGTCGGCAACAGTTAATAGCTGGTCGTTATAATCGCCATAAGGTGGTCTAAAAAATCTTACTTCTTTATTAGTTGCGCTAGTTATTAAGTTCATGCTCACGGTTAGTTCATCTTCTATTTGTGAGCTTGTTAGTTGGCTCATTTTTGGATGTGTGTTTGAGTGGGTTCCTATGTCTAGCCCAGCAGCATCTATCTCTTTAATTTTATCGGCATATTTTTCGCTCCAGAAGCCTACTAGAAAAAATGTTCCACCAACCTCCTCGTTTGTTAGTATTTCCACTATTTTGCTAGTTTTATCTGCACCCCATGCTGCATCAAAGGTAAGTGCCACTTTCTTTTCGTCTGTGTTAACACTATAGATAGGTACCTTTCTTATAGCATATCCAAAATAAACCGTTTCACAGTCTGTTGCAGATAGCATAAATCCAAGCGTTACACAAACTAATAAAAGTGATATAAAAACCTTAACTGGTTTTATTGAAAAACATGAAATTCTCATAAAGCGTAGCAACACTCCTATTTTATATTATCTATATAAATTTCACTAAAAAATAACATACGAATGTTTGTAGATTGGTGCGATTATTGTAAATTTGTGTACTATTATTCTTTTAAGAAATTTATGCAAACTTATTAAATGTTATTCGCTAAAGCAAATTATTATGACAAAATAAAAAAACCCTTCAAACTTAGTTAAAGGGTTTATTTTTATTTTATAAGTTAATGTTTACAGTGGTTGTGAATTCTTGAGAATTGTAAGTATATGTAATTGTTATTGTTATAGAACCTGAAGCACTTGAAGGTAAAACAATTCCAGTTTCTGTTTTATCAAGCTCTATTTCTGAAATATAATAGTTTGCAAGAGAACTATCTAACTTTTTTATTCCAGTTTCAAGAGTTTGCCCAAGCAATAATATATTGTTAAAGTTTATTTCATTCTCGTTTGCAACATCATCCACATAAATAGTAGCTGATATACTTTGCATTGTTACTTCTGTTAATGAAATGTCAAGCCTTGCTTCTTCATTGTTTATAATAAAAACAACAAAAGTGTTATCACTATAACTATTTATGTTAAAATTGCTATCAATATTAGGGCTTGTTCTTAGAATCATACTAGTGGTTGCCTGCACCTTGTTTGTAGACCCATCAGAATAAATTTCGGTTAGATAAACTCCTCGTAGGTCTAGCTCTTCGCCTACATATTGATAGGTTGTTGTTTGTGAAACTCTAATTTGATCTAGAACTATTGGTTCAGGTGGCCTATTTAGCACTAGATAGGTAATCACGCCCGCTACAACCATTAGAAACGCAAGCACTGATGCTGCTATAATAAAAGGTTTTTTGGGTGGTTTAACCTTAAATCGCTTAACGCTTGTGTTAATCGTGAAGTCTAGGTTTTTCTTGTATTCCCCATCCTCGCCATCATCGTTAGTTTCTTTTGCATAATATCTTTGCTTTAACTCTTCTAGCTTTCTTCTTCGTTCTTTTTCAGTAGCAATCTCTTCATCAGTCATGCCCTCAAAGTTTTCTTCATCATCGTCTGCTTGGCCATATTCTGCGGCATTAAGTATTACGCCAATTTCTTCACTAGTTAAATCTTCAGACACGCTCTCCTCTGGTGGAGATGCACCGTCTTCATTATCGCTAGCTTTGCCTTTTTGTTTGTTTGCTAAATTATCTTCATTTTCGTTAACTTCGCCATCATTTTCTTCCGCTTTATCATTTTGCTTACTTTCAGTAGCAGTGTTTTGCTCTTCGAAAGGCTCACCCCTTTCAATTGCAATTTGCCTTTGCATTGCCTTAATCTCATCAGCAGAAAGCCTGCTAACATGAGAATTGTCTTTTATTTTTTGATCAACAATTGCTTTTTCTCTATAACTATACTCATCAGAATTTTCTTCTAAAGAGCCTTGCTCAACATCGCTACTATTTTGAACCTGTTCATTTTGGCTTATAATAGCATCATATTCAGGTAGATTATTTATATCTGTAGCGTTATATTCTTCCTCTTCATAAGTTGTTTCTGGCACATAATTTATAGAAGTGGAATCTTTGTAAACAATATTGCTTGCGTTATCTTTTTTCTCTGTAGGCAAGCTGCTACTTGCCGACTTTTCAATAAATACTTTTGTTACTTTGGCATCGCTATTTGAAGTTTTTTGACCTGTTTTAGAAGGCTTCTTAAGCATGGCTTCACGCTTTTCTCGCTCTTTTTGCTTTCTTTTTAGGTCTTTCTTCGCCTCACGCTCAATTCTTGATGAAATTTTATCGCCAAAAGAACGGTCTGCATTTTTACCGCTTTCAGCAACAATTTTATCAAATTTAGTTTTTTTTGCCAAAGTGTGCTCCTATAAATTAGTATACTCTTTTATTCCAATACTAAACATTAAGCTTACATATATTTCTCATCTAGTATAACAAAATCAAAATGCAATAGCAAACAAATATTATGCTTTTAAAACAAAACCAAATTAAACAATTCTAAAGTATGCATTATTAAGTTTTGCTTTACCTACCGACAGGCTCTTGCCCCTTGACGCCCTAGTGTCTTCATCTATGTTGCTAGCAGAAATATTTGCAAACTCTCCTGCAATATTTTCTGTTACGAGCTCGGTTTGAGGAGAATATTTCGAGGCAGAAAGAACTTGTGTTCCGCTAGATGCATCCCCTTTCAAATCAAAAATTTTAACGCCTTTTCTATATCTTGCCAAAACATCTATCTCATTAACATTAACTCGTTTTGCAAAGGCAGTGTTGGTTACTAAAAGGATACTATCGTCATTTGTTATTTGTCCTGCAAATACAACGCTATCAGTATCGCTTAAACTAATACCCTTAACCCCTGCCGAGATTCTTCCTTGGCTAGGTATATCATTCTTATTTGCGTTAAGCCCCATTCCCTCTTTTGTTACGAATAAAATGGTTGTGTTTGGCTTATCTATTTCAATGTTAATAACGGCATCGCCCTCTTTTAACTTCACTGCTTGATAAGCGCTCTTAAGCAATTGATACTCAGTTAGTGGGCTCTTTTTAATCATGCCAAGTTTTGTAAAGAAAATTATTTCTTCATTAAGAAGATTGTCGGTGTTTTCTATAAAGAAAACAACTTTTTCATCCGCTTTTGCAAGCGAATTTATCTTGTTTAAAGGAGTGCCCTTATCTCTAAACTTACTATCAGCAATGGCACCAAGGTCAATTTTATAAACATTGCCAAGATCTGTAAACGCCAAAACTGTTTTGTCTGAACTGGTAGCTAAACTTGCAGTAATTACCTCGTGCAAATTTGAGCGTTCATTCCAAACTTTAGAAGCCTGGGCATAGTGTCTAGCTGTCATGCATTTAACTGTTCCAAGAGCGGTTGATGCAACCACAACATTTTCAACTGGGCCCTTTGCCCCTGTTCCAACGCTAGTTTGAATAGTGTAGTCTTCTAGAGAACTAATTAGATCGGAGCGTCTATCGTCTTTAAACTTCTTCCTAATTTCTCCCATTTCTTCTTTAACAACTTGGAATTGAAGTTTTTTGCTGCCAAGAATTAAAGTTAACTCTGCAATTTTCTTTTCAAGTTCAAGAAGTTCTTGTTCAAGTTTAAACACTTCTAGGCTTGTTAGCCTTGCAAGCCTCATATCAAGAATTGCTTGTGCTTGCTTTTCTGTAAGCGTAAAGCGTTCGCGAAGCCTTTGCTTAGCAACGGTTACAGATTCACTTGTTTTGATAATTCTAACAACTTCATCAATATTTCTAACTGCAATAATTAAGCCTTGTAAAATATGCTGACGGTCTTTAGCGGCATCAAGGTCAAACTTCGTTCTTTTATATATAACTTCTCTTTGGAAATTAACATAGTATGCAATAATATCTAAAAGCCCCATTTGTTGAGGTCTTCCGTCTGCAATTGCAACCATGTTTATTGCGTAGGAAACCTGAAGGTCGGTATATTTAAATAAGCAGTCAAGGATTTTCTTATAGTCGGCATCCTTTTTGATTTTTATAACAATTCTGAAACCCGATTTGTCCGACTCGTCTAATATTTCGCTTATGCCACCTAAAATATCTTTCTTTGATTCTCTAACCTCAAGTATTTTTTGCTGAAGCTTAGCCCTGTTAACCTGATATGGAATTTCTGTTATAACAATATTTTTCTTTTCCCCACTATCGCCCTCGATATGAATTTTAGACCTTATTGTTATTTTACCTTTACCAGTTTCATACGCCTGCTTTAATTCACTGCCCCCAATAACATATCCACCCGTTGGAAAATCTGGAGCTTTAATTACTTTCATCATTTCGTCAAGCGTTATATCTGGGTTATCTATATAAGCAATCGCCCCGTTTATAGTTTCGGCAAGGTTATGAGGCGGAATGTTTGTAGAAAGCCCAACAGCTATACCGCTTGCACCATTAACAAGTATGTTTGGAAAACGGCTAGGAAGAAGCACTGGCTCTTGTAAAGAGTCGTCATAGTTATACATCCAAGGCACAGTGTTTTTCTCTAGGTCCCTTAACATTTCAAGGGCAAGAGGTGCCATTTTAACCTCGGTGTAACGCATAGCTGCAGCACTATCGCCATCTACCGAACCAAAGTTGCCATGGCCATCAACTAAAGGTGCCCTAAGGTTAAAGTCTTGAGCCAAACGAACCATTGCATCATAAACTGAAGTATCGCCATGAGGATGGTATTTACCAAGACAGTCACCAACAACTTTTGCCGATTTTCTATATTGCTTGTCTGGCGTTAAACCCTGCTCATACATGGTGTATAAAATACGCCTTTGAACTGGTTTTAATCCATCTTCAACCCTTGGCAAAGCCCTGTCTAGTATAACATGCTCAGAATATGGCAGCATAGACTCATGCATGATAACATCAAGATTCTTATTGATAACATTTTTACCAAGATTTGCCGAAACAAGAAGTTGCTCTTTAAGCTTTTTCCTGTTTTGCTTTTTTTCTTCTTCTGTAGCGCCAGTAACCATATCGTCAGAAACGCCATTGTCTATTAAGTCTTCAATGTCTATCTGAGAGATGTCATGAGGCAAGTTAACAGACTGCTCATCGGTTTTTTTCTCATTTTCGTTTTCAAATTCTTTATCCATTACAATTTTCCCTTGAACTTATAATTTTAATTATTATGTTTATTGAAATCTGCATTTTCAATAATGTATGCTTTTCTAGCCTCGATATTATCTCCCATTAAAACAGTTATCATTTTTTCTGCTTCTGCCGCATCATCAAGAGTTACTCTTACTAGCGTTCTATTAGCAGGGTCCATAGTTGTTGCCCACAATTGGTCAGGGTTCATTTCCCCCAAACCTTTATACCTTTGAATATCATAAGGCTTTCCACCAATCTTTTCTATTGCTTCAGGAAGCTCTGCGTCTGAATACACATATTCGCTTTTCCCACGCTTAGAAACCTTGTAAAGCGGTGGCGTTCCTATATATAAATGGCCCTCACTTATAAGTTCTTTCATGTATCTATAGAAGAAAGTTATTAGAATTGCCCTAATATGAGCACCATCTTGATCGGCATCGGCTAGAATTATAACCTTATGATACTTAAGATTGTCTAGGTTAAGTTCTTCCCCAATACCTGTTCCAAGCGCAGAGATTATGGTTCTAATCTCTTCATTTTGAAGAACTTGGTCTATTCTTTTCTTTTCAGCGTTTAGTGGCTTACCGCGAAGTGGCAGAATTGCTTGAAAGTGCCTATCTCTACCTTGCTTTGCGCTTCCACCCGCACTATCGCCCTCAACAATAAATAGTTCATTATTTACATAGTTTCTTCCTGTGCATGATGCAAGTTTACCAACAAGTGTTGAGTTTTCAATACTATTTTTTTGCCTTGCAATCTCCTTAGCTTTTCTAGAAGCTTCTCGAACCTTAGCGGCACCTAAGGCCTTGTCGATAATGCTAGTGAAAACCTTGTTTGTGCCACGCTGATTAAAATATCCGTTAAGCCCATCAACAGTTACGGTTTCAACGGCTGGCTTAGCCTCAGGATTTCCAAGTTTAGCTTTTGTTTGCCCCTCAAACTGAACGGTTTTCATTTTTATTGAAATAACCGCAGTTAAGCCCTCTCTAAAGTCTTCCCCCATAAGGTTTGAACTTTTGTCTTTTATCTTACCATTTTTCCTTGCAAGGTCGTTTAGAACTCTTGTTAAACCAGATTTAAAACCAACCTCGTGAGTTCCCCCTTCGGTTGTTGAAATGTTGTTAACAAACGAGAAAACGCTTTCAACATAACTATCTGTGTGCTGAATAGCTATTTCAACTTTAATACCGCCCTCTTCACCGTCAAACAGTATTGGGTCGTCATACAAAACATTTTTACCCTCGTTGATGTATTTAACAAAGTCTTTAAGCCCGCCGTCATACTTATATGACTTATAAACAGCCTTTTCTTCCCCCTCTCTTTGATCTACAAGGCAAATTTCTACACCCTTATTTAAAAAAGCCAGTTCCTTTAATCGCTTTGAAATTGTGTCAAAACTAAACTCAATTGTTTCAAAAACAGAATCATCTGGCAAAAAGGTTACAATAGTGCCCGTTTGAACTGATTTACCAGTTTCAGTTAATGGTTTAACTACCTGCCCGCATTTAACCTTGCCGTCTTTCTTTATTGTTTCAAACATGATTTCATACTTTTTTCCATCACGATGAACCTCAACCTTGCACCATTTAGAAAGAGCATTAACAACAGACGCACCAACGCCATGAAGCCCACCAGAATAGGCATAGTTTTCATTATTAAACTTACCGCCAGCATGAAGTTCGGTGTAAACAACCTCAACGGCACTTTTCTTTAGAACGGGATGCATATCTACAGGGATGCCTCTACCATTGTCTTCAACAGTCACTGAGCCATCTTGATTTAAAGTTACTATTATTCGGTTACAGAACTTGTTTGCAGCTTCGTCTATAGCATTATCTACAATTTCCCAAATAAGATGATGAAGCCCTTTAGGCCCCGTTGTTCCTATATACATACCAGGGCGAAGGCGAACAGCATCTAACCCTTCAAGAACCTGTATGTCTTTTGCTTGATAAGAAGTTTTTGTCATGATATATGTCCTTATTATGTTAATTTCTTATTTAGTATAACAAAATTATACATATTCTTGCAAATAAAATTAAGAAATTTTGCGGGTTTTGGCTAGTTTTAAGCTTAATTTTTATTACTTATTTAAGCCTAGTTTTGTTACATAAAAATAGTTAAAAAACATACACTAATATACAAGGAGAATACTATGAAAATACTACTTACGGGTGGCGGAACCGCTGGGCATGTTGTGCCACACTTGGCTTTGTTAAATGGCATTAGAAAAAATTATGATAAGATTATCTATATAGGAAGCAAAACCGGCATAGAAAAAGACATTATTGCAAAGCAAAATGATATTACATATTATCCTATCACAACAACTAAATTTGTTAGAAACAAGCTTTTTGCAAATCTTTTAATTCCCTTTAAACTTATAGGCGGAGTTTATCAAGCAAAAAAGATTATAAAAAAAGAAAAGCCAAACATTGTATTTTCAAAGGGTGGATATGTTAGTTTGCCTGTTGTTTACGCAGCTAAAAGATTAAAGGTGCCAGTTGTTGCGCATGAAAGCGATTTATACATGGGGCTTGCAAACAAACTATCTTTAAAAAGTGCAACAGTTCTTTGCACAACCTTTGAGAAAACTGCTTCGCAAATAAAAAATAAAGGTGTTTACACTGGTTCTCCTATAAGAGAAGAACAGATTAAAAGCAAGGCTGAAGGGTTAAAACAACTTGGAATAAACACCACAAAACCTATTCTAGTTATAACAGGTGGAAGCCTAGGCTCTAGGTTTATAAACAATAAAATACGCGAAGAGATTAAACCAATAACCGATAGGTTTTACTGTTTGCACCTAACGGGCAGAAATAATATAGACCCTGCACTTTCAAATATAAAAGATTATAAACAGCTTGAATTTGTTTCAGACATGGGAAGCGTTTTGGCTTGTGCAGATGTTGTAGTTTCTCGTGCTGGGTCAAACACTATATTTGAGCTAGCCTTTTTTAAAAAACCAATGCTTCTTATTCCTCTCCCAAAAGGAAATTCTAGGGGTGACCAAGTAGATAATGCCAATTATTTTAACCAAAAAGGCTACGCAAATTTTGTAACTGAAGATCAACTGGCCTCTTCGCCAATTTTACCATATATAATGCAAACATTTAATGAATCAGCTCGCTTAAAACAAACACTAGAAAAAGCGAATATAAAGCCTGCAAATGATAAATTGCTAGAAATAATTTTAAAGTATAGCAAAAAAGAGTGATTGTGGTGTAATAAAGAAAGCACAAATTCCAATACTCTTTTTTTATACTAAATTTTACAAGGCACATTAAATTCACGCCAAATCGTCTTCAGTTGGCTTAATATGAGTCATTCCTGTTACATATGAAACTGGCAGCGCAAAAACAAGACCTCTCGCCCCAGATTGATAGTCGGTGGTAGCGTAGATGGCTTTCATAATAGGAACAACTATTTCCTCCTTAACAAGCATCATAACAACTTCATTCTCTGGCTCAATTTTAAAGCCAAAAAACTTTCTTTCCGAATCGCCAGAGCCTTTCCCTTGCAAAATAACAGCACCTTTAGCCCCAGCTGATTTTGCCGCAAAAACAACTTCATCGCTATAGCCTCTTTGAACTATAGCAACAACAAGTTTATATAGGTCATCATCAAAAATATCTTCATCAAAAATATCCATAAAGCCCTCCTACTCTACAAAAACTGCTTTAGCGCCAAGGTATCCGTCTATATCTATGGTAAAGCCCTTTCCGTTGCCTGGAACAGACAATGAAAACTTCTCAGAAATTTTACTCATGAAATCTCGAACATCTTCTACTCTAATAACAGCAAAGAAAACAGAAACATCGTCTGTGCCAATTTTAAGCGACTCAAACAAGTTGTTCCTAGAAACGCCAATGCCTCTAATGATGCTAAGCGTGTGACCACCCAGCTGTTTAATTTCTTTTTTTAATCTGTCCTCTTCGGCCCTTTTAATTATAAACACGCAGTACGACAACTCGTTTATTTCGCTAAGTTTTGGTTTTCTTGTTTCAGGTGAGGTTTTAAGATTGTGTTTAACCTTTAATTTTGCCATTATCTTCCTCCCTTATCGCACGGATTTCTTCTAGCTGTTTTGCAAGAACAATTTGTTCTTCAAGTTCTTGGCTATTTTCCTCTTGCATCTCTTTCAATTGCCTGCGTCTATTGTATGCCTCTTCAAGAGATTCAATATTTGAATACATATCAAGCCCATAAGATATTCGAAGAGCCTTCTTGTATTGCCTAGAAGAGTTTGCATTAACCTTGATTTTATACACAATTCCAAGCACTTCAAGCACAAATATAGGCATCATTCCAACAATTGCTATTAGCCCAAACCCCTCTACATTTCCACCATTTTGAGAAGCAAAACCAATCATAAGGGGCAGAATAAATGCTGCACTCATAGGGCCAGACGCCACGCCTCCCGAGTCGAACGCGATGGCAACAAAAGTAGAAGATGAAAAAGGCATAAGCAATAGAATTATCCCATAGCCAATTCCAAGAATATACCAAATTGAGATATTATACATAATTTTTATGCTAGATAACGACACCGCAAGCATCATAGAAATGGCAATAGCAATAGTTACCACCACTCTTCTAATGTTTCCTTGAGATACGCTTTCTACCTGCGCCCCAAGAACCCTAACGGCAGGTTCAGTGAATGTTATTAAAAAGCCAATTATAACCGAAACAAGTATAACAAACGCTGGACTTTTCGATGCTAAAAACAAACCCACCTCTTCGCCCATTTCAATCATTCCAAAGTCTATACCAAACAAAAATAGATATAGCCCAACAAAAGTGATAAGCGAGCCAAGAAACATCTTTATTTTCTTCTTTTTAGAAGTTTTTAAAAAGCACAAGTCAAATATAACATAAACCAAAACTAGTGGAAGAAAGGCAAGCATAGTATTTATTAAAACATCTAAAAAGATATTAAGGTCTAAGCTATTTGCAACTTCAACGGTGTTGCCTCTAACCCCTGCGATAAGCGAAAGAAGCAATATTGCAAGAATAGGCCCAGTTGAAGCAATGCCAACAACGCCAAAATTGTCGCTATGGCTAACAGAGCTTTTGTTTTTAGCAATACCAGAAGCCAGTGCAAGCAAAAATGGAGAAGTTATGATACCTGTTGTTGCACCACCTGTATCAAAAGCTAGAGCAATAAGATTATTTGGCACGAATATAGCAACTATGAAGATAAAAACAAATATTGCAAGCATAACAAGCTTGTAGTTTATATTTTTAACAATTCTAAACAGCGCAAAGGCAACAAAAACGCCTACTCCAGCCCCAACAACAAATATAAATAAAAATTTTGGAACATTTAAAAGCCCTGTAGAACTCGCCTGCACACTAAGCACGCTAAGGTCTGGCTCAGCAACAGTTGCAAACAAACCAAAGATAAAGGCAAAAAATAAGATAACAGCCAGCTTTGAAAATTTGTTAACCGATCTACCCACGCGGTCACCCATTTTCATTACCGAACTATCAACCCCTGTTAAAAACAAAACTTCGCCAATTGTTATAATAAAAACCGAGGCCACAAATTTTAGCAACAAAGAAGATGAAAAACTATAAAAACCAAAGTTTAAAAGCAAAACTACCAATAAAATTGGTAGCATTGATAGCCCAACATCTTTAAGTTTTAATAAAAAGTATTTCAAATTACACCTCGGTTAATTTGCAAGTTATTTCCACTCAACAGAAGAGATAACATCCGCATCAAAACGTCTTTTACTCTTCCCTCTTGGCCTTCTATTTACCTTCTTTTTAGGTTTTTCAGGTGTTTGTTTGTTAGAAAAATCAACAACCTCAATCTTAATCTTTGCTTCTTTTGCTTCACTACTTGTTAAGGCATCTTTTTCTGCCTTTAATTTTTCATGTTTTGCAATTTCTCCAGGGGCAAACTTTTCAATTAGCTCCCTTATATTTTGGTTGGTAACCTGTTTTTTATCAGGCTCTTTTAGTTTTTCTTTAGTTTGCGTTTGCTTGTAGTATGTGGTAATACTTTTGTCGGTTTCTTGCTTTGCAGGATTTTCAGACAATCTACTTATAATATCTAAAGAAGAAACAGAACTTGAACTTTTTTCTAAACTGCTTGGAGCTTTAATCATTGGCTCCTCATCCTCTTCTTCATCAATAAATAATTTTTTATTTGTAGGATATTGAGGATGACTGCTAGGAACTTTATTAACCTTTCTCCAATCTTTAAAATTCTTAAGGTCAACTGCCGTTGTTTCAGGCTTTCTTAAAGGATTTTTAACCTTAAGTGATGCAGCGTTTCCACCCGTTGTTTCATCATTTGTTTTGTAAACTCTTGTAATTGTAGTGTCGCTAGTATGCTTGCCTTGTAAAATAGAAGCCTCTTCCATGGCAATCTCTTCTAATGCCTTTTTAAAAGCACGCCTATTTTCCCTACTTTCAAAAAATTCAAACATAATAGTTCAACCTTTATTATTTATTTATTAAAGTCATTATATACTATAAGTTGTAAATTAACAAACAATTTGACCAATTTTCTCCAAAATAAAACAAAATGACGAATTTTAAAATTGTTAAAATTAAAACATTTGTTCGATAACGCTTGATTTTAAAATTAAAATATTGTAGTATTTTTTAGGAGGGTTGTTATGAAAAAGTATGTTACATTGGGAATAATGCTAAGCTTGCTTAGTGGTAAACGATATTCCGCCCCAAAGCTTGCCGAGAAATATGAAACCTCTGTAAAAACCATTTACAGAGCAATAGAAACATTACTAGAAGCTGGTATGCCAATAACCTGCAAGCAAGGCAAAAATGGTGGGTATGAACTAGTAAAAGAAAGCGCTATTTCTACAAGTTTTTTCACAATTAACGAGTTGAGTTCATTTATAAGTTTTTTAAAGAGCTCTAACATAAAACCCTTTGAAAATATTTCTAATATAGACGAAAGATTAGAACTAATGAAGGATAAAAAACTTGCCACTAAGCTCAAAGAAGAAGCTCTCGATTTTGTTATCGACACAAATGTTTGGGGCTCCAAAAATTTTGAAAACAAAAATGAAGATACAATAAAAGCTGCAATTCAAACCAGCACAAAACTCTTAATAACTTATTACGATATTAGCAGTAAAACAACAAAACGAATTATCCACCCCTACACAATGGTATATAAAACTGGTGTATGGTATATCTATGCTTACTGTGAAAAACGAGGGGCTTTTAGATTATTTAAACTTGCAAGAATAAAAAACATAGAGTTGCTAGACCAAAAATTCATAAAAGAAAAAATAGATATTGCAAGTAAGCCATGGATAAAAGAGTTTGAAGAAAATTTGGAAAAAATCGATATTCAACTTCTATGCCCTTCTTCAAAACTTGCAGATATAACTGAGTGGCTTGGAGAAAACATAAAAGTTGATAATATATGTAGTAGTTTATGTAATGAAAATATAGATTTAAACCAAAACTATAAACTTATTACTGGCACTGCTAATTTTTCAGTTGGCTTAATTCATCGGCTTATGCAACTAGGGCCGCTAGTTAAAGTTGTTCAGCCTCAAAAGCTTAAAGATGCACTAATTAAAGAATGCTTAAATATATATAGTCTGTCTCTTATACACATCTGACGCTGCCGACGATCTTACGCGTGTAG
>USTP01000019.1 GCA_900557695.1 uncultured Thermoanaerobacterales bacterium
CTACACGCGTAAGATCGTCGGCAGCGTCAGATGTGTATAAGAGACAGATCATATATATGCCTTGTGCACAAACCAGTTTATCCACTTATTGCGAACCGTGTAAAGCTTGTTGCCCTCTAAATCGCAAACATACTTTTTCTAGTGATAGAAAACACTTTGCCTTTAACTTCAAATAGTGGTTGATTATTTTCATCTGTTACTTTTGAGCCATTTCCAATAGAAAAAAGTTTGTTTTTAATATAAACTTTCGTAATTATTCTACTTATTATTTTTGATTTTCTACAATATTATAACTTAAATTTGTTAGCTTAAAAATTTGCTCTAGGGGAACCTCTCCGTTAAGTAAAATAGTTATCCAGTTGTTTTTATTAAAGTGATATGCAGGGTAGAAGCCAGGCTTTTCAAGCAAACTTCCTTGCATGAATGGGTCACACTTAATAGCTAAAACATCAATTTTCCCTTGCTTGCTACTATCTATTTTATTAAAGTCGATATTCATTATTGCGGCAAACCATTTATTATTCCTTTCATTTCTAAAAACGGCGTAAGTGGGAAATTTTTTCCATAAATATTCTGCTGGGGTTTGCAACTCGTTTTGCAAATAATCAATAACTTGCTTTCTTAAATCAACAATTTTTTCTTTCATTTTCATAACCTTTTTGTAAGCAAGAGATTTTTGTCTGTTTAATAATAGTATAGCATATTGCTACAAGTATTCACAATCAAATTTAAATAAAACAAACTTTATATTTTAGTGTTTATTGCTTTTGACATAAAAAACCGTATATGATAGCATATATCTATACAAACATTTTTGGTGCGGGGAGAATAAAAGATGAAAAAGTTTTACCAAATGCAGGTTGATGAGGTTTTTAAGCAGGTAGATAGTTCGAAAGATGGGCTAACTGAGAAAGAGGCTCAAGAAAGGCTTAATACCTATGGCGAAAATGTTTTAAAAGAAAAGAACAAAAAAAGTGCTTTTAAAATTTTTATAAGCCAGTTTTCAAACATGATGATTCTTTTCCTTATACTTGTTGGCATAGTTTCGCTTGTTTACTCGCTTGTTAATGGCGAAAGCGTTATTGAAGCTATTGTTATTTTTGGCTGTATAATTGTTAACACGATAATGGGTTTTGTTCAGGAAATGAAGTCGGAAAATGCAATAGAATCACTAAAAATCATGACGCAAAGCAAAACCAAGGTTAAACGAGATGGAAAGTGGGTTGAAATAGACACAAAACAGTTGGTTTTGGGCGATATTATAAGCCTAGAGGCAGGAGATAAAGTTCCTGCAGATGCAAGAGTTATAAAGCTAGTTAGCGCCAAAGTAGATGAATCTATTTTAACGGGCGAGAGCTTGGCTATAGAAAAGGAAGACGTTGTTATTGAGGGCGACAAGATTTTGCAAGAGCAAAAAAACTTGATTTTTAGTGGTACTAATGTTGTGAGCGGAAGAATTGAGGCTGTTGTTGTGGCAACTGGTATGGATACAGAGCTTGGCAAAATTGCAGGAAGTTTAGACACAAATAAAGAAACTGAAACCCCTCTTCAAGTTAAAATTAAAAAGGTTAGTATGTTTATAACCGCTCTTGCTTGCGTGCTTATAGCAGGAACGCTTTGCTACGGGCTTATTTTGGGAAAAGATACGCTTTCTATTATAATGCTTTGCATATCTATGGTTTTGGCATCTGTTCCTGAAGTGCTTCCAGTTTCAATAACTGCCACGCTCACTATAGGCGTTCAGCAAATGTCGAAAAGAAAAACCATTGTTAAGCAACTTGCAGCCATAGAAACGCTTGGTGCTACGCAAATTATATGCTCAGACAAAACTGGTACTATAACTACAAATCAGATGACGCTTGTAGAGATTTATGCAAACGAAAAATCTTATTTAGATGTTAAAACTAATTATAAAGAGCTTGAAATGCTTCAAAATATACTTGCACTATGCAACAATAATGAGGTTAATGTTAAAAACCCAGGAGAGTTTATTGGTGACCCTGTTGAGGTGGCTCTTAGCAAATATCTAGGCAATTTAAATATCAAGCTTGAAGATAAAAGAACGCAAAATGTTAGAATTGCTGAAATACCTTTTGATTCCACAAGAAAGATGATGAGCACAATAAATAAAGTTGATGGTAAAACTTTAATGCTCACAAAAGGTAGCCTTGGGGATATTTTAAAAAAGTGCACGCATGTTTTAAAAAATGGCAAGGCTACAAAATTAACCAAGCTTGACATGCATAAGTATTTAACCCAAGAGAAAAAGATGAGCAAGAAGGCATACAAGGTGCTTGCATGCTGCTATAAAGAAGTAAAAGATAAAGACAACTACTCTACAGAGGATGAGAATGCATTTATTTTAGCAGGAATTGTTGGAATGGCAGACCCTCCAAAAGGTGGCGTAAAAGAAGCGGTTAAAAAATGTAAAGAGGCACAACTTAAGGCGGTTATGATAACAGGCGATAGCCTGGCAACGGCTATGGCTGTGGCTCTGGAGGTTGGCATTGCGTCAAAAGAAAGCCAAGGGGTTGAGGGCGCTAAAATAGACGGACTTACAGATGACGAGCTGGTTAGTTTTGTTAAAAAATACACTGTGTTTGCTAGAGTTACTCCAGAGCATAAAGTTAGAATTGTTAGGGCTTTTCAATCGGCAGGAAAGGTTGTTGCTATGACGGGCGATGGCGTTAATGATGCCCCAGCTTTAAAGCTTGCTAATGTTGGCGTTGGTATGGGAAAAGCGGGAACTGATGTTACCAAAAATGTTGCAGACATTATTCTTATGGACGATAGTTTTGAAACTATTGTTACTGCGGTTGAAGAGGGCAGAAGAATATATGGCAATGTTATTAAAACTATACTTTATAACCTTTCATCAAACTTTGCTGAAATATTTTTAATTATTGCAGGAATGATACTTTTAAGAGATATAATCTCGCCACTGCACATACTTTATATTGATATTGTTGCCGACACAATTCCTTCAATTGCCCTTGCTTATGAAAAAAACGGTAAAAATGCTATGAAACAAAAGCCTTATGGGCTAAACAAGAGAGTGTTTACGCCATTTATGATTACGGGAATTATTGTTTCAGCACTACTTGAGGCGGGAATTTCTCTTATAGTATTCTTTGTGGCTGAAAGCTGGTATGGCTATGAAGTTGCAACAACTCTTGCATTATTATCTGTTGTTATAAATGAACTTGTGTTTGTCTATAACTGTAAAGAGCTTAAAGAGTCTAGCTTTAAAAAAGGTTTGTTTGGAAACAATGTTTTAAACATTTCAACCCTTGTTATACTGCTTATTCAAGTGCCAGTGTTCTTTACAAGTATTGGTAGCGTGTTTGGGCTAGTTCCTATAACTGTTGTTCAGTTTATAGCAGTTATTGGAATAAACCTAGTGTTCTTCTTTATTGTTGAACTACTAAAGCCTCTTTGGGCAAAAGTTAAAGATAAATAGTAAACAAAAATCTCGCAATTAAAGCGAGATTTTTTGTTGTTTTTCATTTATTTTTTTATGACAAGTATCCAGTTAATCTAATAACGGTTGTCCCTTGGGCTGGAACAGTAACTGTAGGTCCGCCAGATGCTGGAAGAGTGAACAGGTTGTCGCCAGTTAAGGTATAATCGCTAGAAGTTAGAGTTGTTTCGCTTCCTGCGCCAATTTTTAAAGTTGCGCCAGTTAAAGTGAAGTTTGAAGGAAGATTGTCGGTAACACTTTTAACCTCTAAAGCCTGTGCGTTGCTGTTTGATAGAGTTATTAGATATGAAAAGGGTTGATTTGGAACAACGCTTGAAACATTTGAGCTTTTTGTTACTAATACATTGCCTGTGCTTCTTCTTGTGATAGTAGACGAAGCGAAGGCGTTTACTGTTGAATTTGATGTGTAGCCAATAGCCTGCAAAGTGTTTGTTATGCTTGAAACTGAGTTTGGTAGATTAAACACAACTTGACATTTGTAGGTTAAGGTCATAGTGTTTCCAACATTTAATTGCTGAAGAGTGAAAGTTAAAGGCGAGGTTGCAATTGGCGATACTGGATAAGTAAGTGATGAAGTTGTTAAACTGCCGCTGCCCAGAACATAGGATAAATAGCCCCCTCCAAGATTGTCTATAATTCTAACGCCACTTAAGAAATTTGTTCCAGAGTTTGTTATTCTAACGGTGTAGGTTATAATGTCGCCAACAGCAAATTCTGTGGGAGAGGCTGTTTTTGTTACAGTTATACCCTGAGTGTTGTTAAAGGTTATAGGGAAGTCGTTTGATGTTGCCGTTAATTCCTCTTCAGAACCTTCAATGTTATAGGACATTGTTGCGCTATTGTTTATTGTTTCTGCCATTTTTTTCTCCTTGAATTTTATTTTTGAACATAAATTTTGAGAAGTTTCGTTCTCTACCGCATTATATGCGTGAGGGGCAAAATGTGTTATAAACTCAAAGAAAAAAGCACCAATTTTGATGCTTTTTGTTTTTATTCTGGTTCATCGGCGTTGTTATTTGAAAAGCTTTCGCATTCGCTTACTTGCTTGCTTTTTTCAAGCTTTTTATCTTTTTGTGAATTATAACTAATTTCATCTCTAACTAGCAAAACCCTTGGGCGTTTGTTTGTGAAAACTGGCGAGGTGAAAAGCTCGTAGAAATCTTCAAGCCTGCCAGTTATTTTAACATTTTGCCAATCTCCGTTAAAAGTTAGAACCACATCTTTAAAACTAGCTGATGCTCCTTGTTTTACAGGGGGAAGTTGGTAGGAAATATTAAATGTTGCTATTTGAAAAGAAATATATTTGACAGGTGGAATTTTAATATAGGTTAAAAAATGTTTAAACAATTCAACAAAGGTGGCTTTTTGTGTCTATTTTTTATTTTGCAGGGGGGATAGAAAGTGATAAAATATAAGGGCAGTATAAGGAGAGGAAATGAAAAAAGCAATATGTAAAATTTTTGCTCATTTTCTTTATAGGGGCATGAAGGTTCTTTATAAAAAAGATGAGAGAGTTAGAAAGGAAATAGATGCTATGCCAGATAATATTAGCTTTGTTTTAAAGTATGGCATAGAAGATAATGCACCATTCACAAAGATAGAAAAAACAAAAGATGGGCTTAAAAAGAGCAAGATTATTGAAGATGATGATATTGTTATTACCTTTAAAACCCTAGATCTTGCCCTAAAGGTTATGACTGGTGGAAAGGGGCTTAGCACCGCCTATAGCGAGCATGACTTTACCCTTAGAGGCAGTATAAATGAGTGTATGGGGTTTGTTAGAGTTGTTGAGATTGTTATGGCACATTTGCTTCCTAAGAAAATGCTAAGAAAAATTTTAAGAGAGGTGCCAGAAAGAAAAATAAGTTTATTTAGCACCTATATTTTAGCTATATTTGGAAATTAAGGAGAAAAATATGAGTAAATATTTTGAGTTTGATACTAAAGCCAAGGTTTTATCGGGGGATAAGGCGCTTTCAAGAGTTCCCTACGAACTTTCAATTAGGGGAAAAGAAAGACCTTTTGTTATGTCAGACAAGGGCCTTGAGGGGCTTGGGGTTACTAAAAGTGCAATAAAAAGCATGAAGCTTGAAAACTATACACTTTTTACAGACATCCCTGTTGATAGCTCTACCGAAACTGTTAACAATGCCACTATAGCCTATAAAGCAAACAATTGCGATTGCGTGATTGCCATTGGTGGAGGGTCGGTTATTGACACGGCGAAGGGGGTTATACTTTCTATAGTTTCAGGGCAAAGCGATATTGAAAAAATAGAGGGCGCAGATGCAATAAAAAAAGAAAACAGCTCGCTGTTTATTGCCGTGCCAACAACTGCAGGAACAGGCAGTGAGATGACTAGCGTTGCAGTTATTAAAAGTGCTATAAAAGCAAGTAAACTTGAATACATTTCAACCTTTATTTTGCCAGACATTAGCGTTATAGACCCATCTATGACGGTGTCGCTTCCTAAAAAAACAACAGCTTCAACAGCTATAGATGCGCTAACTCACTGTATAGAGGCCTACACCTGCCTTATGAAAAACCCTATTTCAGACGCCTATGCGATTTGTGCAATAAAGCTAATAATAGGCAATTTGTTTAAGGCAATTGAAAATGGCAAGGATGAAGAGGCTAGGTGGAACTTAGCAAACGCGGCTATGCTTGCAGGGGCAGCCTTTTCAAACAGCATGGTTGGGGCTGTTCATTCTATTGGCCACGCTTTAGGGGCTGTTTGCCATGTGGCTCATGGCGATGCAATGGCAATACTTCTTCCTAGTGTTTTAAAGCTAAATCTAGAAAAATGTGATAGCCTTTATGGTGAGCTGCTTTGCTTTGTTAATGAAGAGAGATTTATTAAAACAAGCGTGCAGGATAGGGGAAAAGTGTTTATAGAAGAGATAGAGAAGCTTTTAAGCATGCTTCACGAACAAACCGAGCTTCCAGTTAGGCTTAGCCAAACTGGTAAAGTTGAGGAGGCTAATTTTGAGGAAATAGCGTTGAAAGCTATGGCAGATGGCTCAAATATTGTAAACCCAGTTGCTTTAAACAATGAAAGAATATTGAAAGTTTTAAAGGAGGCTTTTTAAAGCATGACAACGGCAGAAATTTTACAGCTTCAAAGAGAGTATTTTTTAACAGGCGAAACAAAAAGTGTTAAGTTTAGGAAAAAACAGTTAGAGCTTTTAAAGCAAACAATACTTGCAAACGAAAAGAAGATTTATGAGGCTTTAAAAGAAGATCTTGGCAAGAGTGAAATAGAGAGCTATATGTGCGAAGTTGCACTTGTTGTTAATGAAATTAAATACATTTTAAAGCACTTAAAAAGCTTTGTGAAAAAGAAAAAGGTGCCAACTAGCATTGTAAACTTTCCAGCATCAAGTTACGAGATGCCTTGCCCTAAGGGAAATGTTTTAATTATGAGCCCTTGGAACTATCCGTTTATGCTAACTATCGAGCCACTAGTGGATGCTCTTGCTGCGGGGAACACGGTAATTGTTAAACCATCGGCATATTCTAAGGCAACTAGTAAACTTATTTATGAAATGCTGTCTAGCACTTTTGAGCAAAAGTATGTTGCGGTTGTTACAGGTGGAAGAGAGGTAAATCAAGACCTTTTAACTTTAAAATTCGACCACATTTTCTTTACTGGTAGTAAGGCCGTGGGGCATGAAGTTTTGAAAAATGCTGAAAGAAATCTAACAACGGTAACGCTAGAGCTTGGGGGCAAAAGCCCATGTATTGTAGACAAAACTGCTCCTATTGCGCTAGCCGCAAAAAGAATAGTTTTTGGAAAGTTTATAAATTGTGGGCAAACCTGCATAGCGCCAGATTATATTTTAGTTCATGAAAGCGTTAAGGAAATGTTCTTGCGCTCGCTTATTCTTGAAATCAAACTTCAATATGGGAAAAATCCTCTTACAGACCCTCTCTATGGCAAAATAATCTCAGAGAAACACTTTGATAAAGTTGTGGGGCTTCTAGAAAACCAAAAAGTGCTTTATGGCGGAAAATATAACAGAGAAAGTTTAAAAATTGAGCCTACTGTTGTTGTAGACCCAGACCTTAACTCTAATATAATGACAAATGAGATTTTTGGACCAATAATTCCTGTTATTAGCTATAAAACCAACAGCGAGGCTTTAGAGATTATTAGAAGAAATGATACGCCTCTTGCGCAGTATATTTTTACCAAAGACAAAAATGTTAAAAATTTCTTTGAAACAAATGTGCTGTTTGGCGGCGGATGCATAAACGATACCATTATGCACATTTCAACACCTCTTCTTGCTTTTGGAGGGGTGGGGCAAAGCGGAATGGGTGCCTACCATGGCAAGCGTGGGTTTGACGCTTTCTCGCACTATAAAAGCATAATAAACAAGTCTACAAAACTAGACTTGCCACTAAGGTATCGTCCTCACTCAAACTTTAAAATTAAAACAATTAAAAAATTCTTTTAAAAGAAGACAAAAGCGTCTTCTTTTTTACTCTTCGGTGGAGCCAATTAGGTGGGTTATAGTAACATCAAAAAATCTTTTGATTTTTATTAGCATTTTATAATCTGGCTTTCTTTTGCCGCTTTCATACATTTGTATAGTCTTAACAGAAAATTGCTTTATTAAAAAATATTCCTCGCAGCAAAAAAGATAGTATTGAAAATTTGTTAAAATAATAAACCCCTTGGGCTTTCCAAGGGGTTTTACTTTACTTGTAGTATTTAATTAAACACTTGTTTATAACTATTTTTTGCTTTGACAAAGAAGTGTAGTAGATTATTGCCATTATAACAGAAACTAGTATTATTATGCACATGTCTATTATAAACATTGATAAAGTAGAAAAGGTGCTGTTTTTAGCAAATATAATTTTAAATGCCGAGATTATTGTTTCTAGCATTGCACCAGCAGATATTGCATAGGCGCAGGTTGAAAGAGCTGTGAAAGTGTTTGTGGTTTTTAAAACATTGTTTTCTGATTTTTGAGTGTTGAAAAATACTGATAGTGCCAGGATGTTTAATACAATAGAAAGGTAGATATAGAATACTATAAGCCCAGCTAGCGTTGCGTAAAGCCCGAAATAGTAGTAAACATTAGTGAATACGAAGAAACCGATATAGAACACTATTTTAAACCACTCTGGTATAACTAGACTTTTCTTTTTTTCCACTACCATCAAAATTATATACATTACAAGGCATAAAATCACAAGCACAAAGCTAACAATATAGTTGAAACCTGCCCTGTCTAAAAATGATGGACTAACCACGCCAAAAAGCCCAAGCATAAGCAAAGCAAAATGTAGAATGCTTAAAACTAGAACTATCCAAAGCAATGCTGTTGAAAATTTAACTTTTGAAGTTTTGTCTTTTTTCATAATAAAGTCCTCTAAACTAATTAAGATACTATTCTAACTGGCAAGATGAGGTAAAGATATTCATCACTTGCAGTTGAAGTTATTGTGCAAGGAGCTATGCTTGAGGTGAAGTTGATTTTAACAAACTCGTCTTCAATAGTTCTCATACATTCGCTCATATATCTTGCGTTGAAGGCAATAGTTATGTCTTTCCCTTCAAGCGAAATGGTTATGTTTTCTGTTACATTACCAATGTCAGACGCACTAGACAAGGTTAAAAGCTTGTCGCGCACTTCAAATTTAACTAGATTATTCTTGTCCATCCTTGCAAGAAGGCTTGCTCTTTCAAGGCCGTATTCAAGCTGTTTTTTGTTGATTGTTACAGTTGTGCTAGTAGAAGAGGGGATAACCTGCTTGTAGTTGATAAATTCGCCGTCTAAAAGCCTTGTTATAACTCTAGTGTTGTTTACATTAACTAGCAGGTAGTTCTTTTGAATTAACACCTCTATATCTTCATCATCGTTGCCTTCTAGAAGCTTTGCTATTTCCGCAAGAGTTCTTGCAGGAACAATACAACTAAACTCTGCCGATGTAGATACTATTGGCTTTTTAGCTAAAGCTAATCTATAGCCATCTAGAGCTACAGAGGTTAAAGTTTTGTTGCTTATTTCAAAAAGGCATCCTTTTAAAATTGGCCTAGCATCATCTACCGCAACAGAGAAAATAGTTTTGTTTATAATATCGCGGAAATCTTTTCTTTTTAGAACTATTTTCTCAGGGTTTACAAGGTCTTTAATCTCTGGAAATTCATCAGAACTTAAACATTGAAGAAAACCCTCAGAGTCGGTATATTTAATTTTTAACGAGTTTCTGTCGGTTAAAGTTAATTCTATTTGCTCGTTTGAAAGTTTTTTAATAAAGTCGGCAAAGAACTTGCCAGGCACCACAATCTCTCCTGCAATTTTAACATCGGCAGGTATTGTTTTTTCAATTGAAATTTCTAGGTCGGTAGCAGATAAAGTTAATGTGTCTTCACTTGCCTTTAGTTTTATGCCTTCTAAAATTGGGTTTGTGGTTTTAGTTGCTGTTGCTTTTATAACTTTTAAAACTGCATCGCTTAAATCTAAACCTTCACAAATAAGTTTCATTTCTTTCTCCTTCATATGCTAGTTATTATATTTTATTTATCGCAATTTGTCGAGTAATTCAAAAAAATTTTATTATTTGCCCTTAACCATTTGCCTAATGTCGTTAATTTCTGTGGCAAACTTCTTGTTTTTATGCATGTCCTCCGCAACCTTATTTTTGGCGTATATAACCGTTGCATGGTCTTTACCAAAAATGTTTCCAACAGCGGCTAGTGGCATAGAGAGCATGTCTGAAATTAAATACATGGCAACCTGCCTAGCCTGGGCTATTTCCTTTGTTCGCTTCCTGCCAAGAAGCTCTTCCTTTTTTATAGAATAAAACTTGCAAACACCGTCTAAAATGTGGCCAGCATCTATTTCAGATTCATCCTGCACCGCAATATCTTTTAATGCCTCTCTTGCTGTGGAAAGAGATACAATGCTTTCGCCTATAAGGTTAGAATAGAAAACAACCCTTGCAAGCATGCCCTCAAGCTCACGAATGTTTGTGCTTTGCGCACCTGCTATATACTCAATAACATCTCTTGAAACATTGTAATGCTCTATTTGCGCCTTTTTGCCAAGTATAGCAATTTTAGTTTCAATATCTGGAATGCCAATATCTGCAAGCAGACCCCATTCAAACCTTGAGCGAAGCCTTTCTTCAAGAGGATTTATCTCTTTAGGAGGTTTATCAGAAGAAATAACTATTTGTTTGCCCTGCTCGTTTAACTCGTTAAAGGTGTGGAAAAACTCGGTTTGAACTGCAGTTTTGTTTATTATAAATTGAATATCATCAACTATTAAAACATCTGCTTTTCTATACTTAGCGCGAAAATCTGTGGTAGAATTTTTTTTGCTATCGCGGATAGACTCAATTAAGTCGTTCGTAAATTTATCGCAAGTAACATAAACAACATTTAGCTTTGGGTTATGCTCTGTTACATAGTTTCCTATTGCGTGAAGAAGGTGGGTTTTACCAAGCCCAACACCGCCATAAATAAATAGGGGATTATATTTACCACCAGGGTTTTTGGCAACTGCTTTTGCAGCGGCGGCAACAAACTGGTTGCTACTGCCAACAACAAAATTATCAAATGTGTATTTAGGGTTAAAGCTATAGGAGGTTAGCTCATTTTGATTATTATCTGCATTTTCGGCATCTTCTTCAGGTTCGGTAAGTACGTCTTTAGCATTGCCAACAACAAACTCAACGCCTGTTATTGCACTATGCACCTCGTTTAAGCACCCAACAATTATTGACTTATAGTTCTGATTTAAAACCTTTCTGCTAGACAAACTTGGCGTTGCTAAAACCAAAGTATTGCCCTTAATTTCAACAGGTTCAATAGTTGCAATCCAAACATCAAAGGAAATTTCTGTTACCTTTCTGTCAATTTTCTCAAGAGCTTTTTCCCATAGCTCATTAACATTTATGTTTTGTGATGATGAAACAATGTAATCTTCTTCGCTCATAGTAGCCCCTTCTTAGCTTTTGTCGCACTAAAAACAATTATAATATAACTTTCGCATTTTAGCAAGTCAATTAAACTCAAGTTTTTTTATCTTTTGCTCGACAAAACCATGGCGAAAATGTATAATTTACCTTATGAGAATTACTAAACTAAAACTTGAAAATTTTAGAAATTATTCTAGTTTAGAGCTAGATTTTTCTCCTGGGATTACGCTAGTTAGTGGAAACAATGGGCAGGGCAAAACAAATCTTGTTGAAAGCCTTGTTATTGCCTCTACAACCAAAAGCCCTAGAACTAGCACGTTTTTAGAGCTAATTAAAGATGGAAAGCAAAACGCAAGAGTTGATGTTTATATTGAAAGGCGCTACGGAAAAGTTAAGGTTTCCTACGCTATTGACCAAAAGGGAGAAAAAACATTCTTTGTTAATGGCAATAGCCAATCAAAGCTTGGCGAAGTGTTTGGGAACTTAGTTGTTATATACTTTTGCCCAGATCATTTGAAGATAGTGTCGGGCTCGCCTCAAGAACGCCGAGATTTTATGGATACAGATATATCTCAGCTTTCAGGAGCGTATTATAATTTGCTTCAAAGATATAACAAAATTTTGATGCAAAGAAACAAGCTGTTAAAAATTGAAAAAGATAGGCAGGTTCTTTTAAGCCAAATTGGGGTTTGGAATGAGCAGCTTGCCTCTGTGGCGTCACTTATTATTAAAACAAGAAAAGGTTTTATTGAAAAACTTAAAAAACCAGCAAGTGAAGCCATTAAGTATATATCTTCAAGCAAAGAAGAGCTTGAAATTGAATATATTGGGGCAAGGGGCCAAACAAAAGAAGAAATAAAAAACGAGCTTTTAAAGTCGCTTGAATATAATCTTGAAAAAGATATAGAACTTGGCTACACTTCTATTGGCCCGCACAGGGATGACATTTATTTTGGACTTAGCAAAAAAGATGCAAGAAGCTTTTCAAGCCAGGGGCAACAAAGAAGTATTGTTCTTGCTTTGAAGTTTGCAGAAATGGAAATATTTAAAGAAGAGCTAGGCGAAAGCCCAGTTATGGTTTTAGACGATGTTTTTTCAGAGTTAGACACAACTAGGCAACGCAGGCTTTATGAAAAAATGAGTGAGCAACAAACAATAATAACAGGAACTGTTTTTAAGTTTAAACCTGCTTCTGCTTATTCACTTATAAAAATTAAAAATGGCACTATAAAAGAAGTTAAAAAAAGCTAAAAGCTCTCAAACCGAGAGCTTTTATTACTGTCTCTTATACACATCTGACGCTGCCGACGATCTTACGCGTGTA
>USTP01000020.1 GCA_900557695.1 uncultured Thermoanaerobacterales bacterium
CGAGATGACGTCGAGTCTCGTGGGCTCGGAGATGTGTATAAGAGACAGACTATAGAAAGAACAAAATAATAACACAATTTAAAGCTTAGCATTAACTCGCTAAGCTTTTTATTTTATTTGGATAAAAAGGTAAAAAAGTTTTACACATTGGCAAAAATTATGTTATTATCAACTTAATTGTTATAGTTTTTTTGGCTTTGTGGGAGATAGGTATGGAGCAAAAACAAATAGTAGACGGGAAAGATCTTTTAAATGAAGACGGAACTCTTAGTGATTTTGGGTATAGCAAAACGCCTATTTTAAATTATAATAAGGGCAATGTGAAAAAGAAAAAAAGATTAAAAGAATGGGATTACTATTATATTAGTGATTCAAGGTTTGGTTTGTGCTTAACTATTTCAAACCTAAGTTATGTTGGGGCAATATCTGCATCAGTTATAGACTTTAGAGATAGAAGGCACTATAATAAAACCTCGCTTATTCTTTTCCCAAAAAACAAGGCTATTTTGCCTGAGTCTTCTAAAGAAGGGCTTTCAGTTTTAAGAACTAAAGACGCTGAGTTTAGATTTGAGGTTAAAGATGGAAAGCGTTTTTTAACAGGTATATATAATAACTTTTATAAAGATAATGGGCAAAACAGGAACCTTGAGTTTGAAATAGAAATATTTAACGAACCTCAAGAAAGCATGGTTAAGGTAACGCCATTTAAAAATAAATATCATTTCTACTATAACCAAAAAATAAATTGTATGACGGCGCAAGGGAAATTTAATTTTAAAGGGAAAACCTATGTTTTTGACCCTGAGCACACTATGGCAACTTTAGACTGGGGAAGAGGGGTTTTGCCATACAACACGCTTTGGTATTGGGCTAGCATGCAGGCTAAGGATGAGCATGGTAAAACGCTTGGTATAAATTTGGGAAAAGCTCTTGGCAACAACTCTCACGCAACCGAAAATATGATTTTTTATGATGGGAAAGCTCATAAACTAGGAGATGTTAAGATATACATTCAGCGCGATAAAAGAAAGCGTGACTATATGGGAACATGGACTTTTTATTCAGATGATGGCAGGCTAGAACTGATGTTTGTGCCAGAAATGGATAGATATGTGCCATTTAACTTGCTGTTTCTAGCTTTTGTGCCGCATCAGGTTTTTGGAAAGTATAGCGGTAAGTTAATATTAGATGATGGAAAAACTATTGAAATAGAGAACCTGCCTGGTTTTGCAGAGAGAGTTGTAAATAGGTGGTAAGATAAAAAATATTAAAAAATTAAAGGGCATCTAAAAAGGTGCTCTTTTTATTTTTTTTGTTAAATTTGTTTGAATTTTATTTATTTTTTAAAACTTGGTAATAATACTTTGCGTTTTTTGTAAAAAAAATTACAATTATAGTACAAACTAACTAGAGAGGAATTTATGGAAGGTCTTGTTTGGGTTAACGAAAACTTGCATGGGAATGCTGCGTTTAACAATTTTGTTGGTTTTTTTACCTCACTTGGCGATGGGGGCTATATTTGGCTCATAATTGCGGCTGTTTTGCTATGCTTTAAAAAAACAAGGGTTAGCGCCTTAGTTATGATGATATCTTTAGCCGTTGGCGCAATAATCAACGATACTATTTTAAAAGAAATTTTTGCAAGACCAAGGCCATTTAGTGTTAATGAAGATTTTAAAGTTTTTATAGAAAGCGTGGGCTATGAGTTGCCTTCAGGCTTTTCCTTCCCCTCTGGGCACACATTCTCTTCGTTTAACTGCGCTGTAGTTTTAACGCTATTTAACAAAAAAATGGGATACTTTACCATTCCGCTTGCCACTTTAATAGGGCTTTCTAGGATATTTATGTGCGTGCATTATCCTACAGATGTTTTGGCAGGTGCAGTTTGCGGAATTTTAACTGCTTTGGCTGTTTATGCGTTATATTTGTTAGTAGTTAGGAAAATAGTTGCTTTTAAACGAAACAAGGTTCGCAAAGGGGCCAGACTATGATTAGAATAAGCGAAGTTAAGGTTCCTGTAGATGCGGGGAGAAATAAAGACAATCTTAATAAATACATTGCAAAACATTTGGGGATAGAAGAAAGTGATGTGCTAGATTTTAAAATTGTTAGAAGGTCGATAGACGGAAGAAAGAAAACAGATGTTCACTATAAATTTAACTTTGATGTTGAGATAGATAAAACTTTATTAGCAAGAATAAACCCTAAATTATACACTTTTACTCAGCCTTTGCCAGTAAAAGTGCAAAATTTTATTACAACGAAAAAAACGGTGGTGGTTATTGGAAGTGGCCCTGCAGGGCTATTTTGCGCGTTAACGCTTGCAAGGGCAGGGGTTTATGTTGTTGTTATTGAAAGGGGCGAGCAGATAGAAAATAGAGTAGAAACTGCAAATAACATACTAAAAACTGGAAAAGTTGATAATTTTAACAGCAATATTCAGTTTGGAGAGGGTGGCGCAGGAACTTTTTCAGATGGTAAACTATACACTGGCATAAATAGTCCGCTTGTAAAAAATGTGCTAGAGGAATTTTATAAGCATGGGGCAGAGGAAGATGTTCTTTATGATGCTAAACCACATATTGGAACGGACAAACTTAGAATTATAGTTAAAAACATTCGAGAAGAGATTGTTAAGCTAAACGGCAAATTTCTGTTTAACACGAAATTTACAAAGTTTCAGCAACAAAACGAGAAAATTATTGCTTATTATAGCGGAGAACATGTTGGGAGCATTGTTGCAGACGCTATGGTTTTGGCAATCGGTTACTCGGCTAGAGATACAATAAGGTATCTTTACGAGGCTAAAATCAACTTTAAACAAAAGCCCTTTTCGGTTGGCTATAGAATTGAGCATCTTCAAAAAGATGTGGACATTTGCCAGTATGGAGAAAGGTTTGCAAAGATTTTGCCACCAGCAGATTATAAAATATTTCAACACTTGCCAAACGGTAGAACGGTTTACACCTTTTGTATGTGCCCTGGCGGAGTGGTTGTTCCTGCGGGAAGTGGTAAAGAAGAGTTAGTTACCAATGGCATGAGCTATCATGCAAGGGATAAAGAAAACGCAAATAGTGCAATTTTAGTTAGCGTTTCGCCGAAAGATTATGAAAGTGAACATCCGCTTGCTGGTATAGATTTTCAAGAAAAATTAGAAAAAAATGCATATTTTCAAGCAAATGGGGCGTTTATTTGCACTTTAGTTAAAGATTTTTTAAATAGTGAGCCATCTGCAAAACTAGGAAAAGTTGTGCCTAGCGTTGCAAATTTTGTTTTGGGCGATGTTTCTAAACTTTTGCCAAGTGAGCTTGCAAAATCTATTCAAGATGGTATAAAATTGTTTTCAAAGAAGTTGGGTTTTTTTAAAGATGGAGATGCGGTTTTAACAGGCGTTGAAACTAGATCGTCAGCACCATACATGATTTTAAGAAATGAAGATAAGCAAACAAATATTAAAAATGTTTACGCTATCGGCGAGGGAGCTGGCATGGCTGGGGGTATTGTTTCCTCGGCTGTTGATGGTATAAATATAGGCACTGAAATTATTAAGCGATTTTTAAAGGAAGGAAGCAAATGAGAATAATAAAAGTTACAAATGGTCCGCTAATGCAAAACTGTTATATTTTGGCAGGGAAAGACAAGGCGATTGTTATAGACCCTGGTATTGATACAAAAAAAATAATTGACATATTAAGCAAAAATAGGTTAAAGCCAACCGTGGTTTTGCTAACGCATGGGCATTTTGACCATATATACTCGGCTAAAGAGTTAAAAAATATGGGGGCTAGAGTGTATGTAACAGAAGTTGATGCTCCTAAACTTTTAGACAATGAGCTTAATATGGGTTTTATTTGCGACATAATTTGCAAGCCAGTTTTGCCAGATGGCTTTTTAATTGAAGGGGAGAATGAGTTTGAGGGGGAGAAATTTGACATAGTTTTTACTCCAGGGCATACTTCTGGAAGTTGCGTAATATTTTATGGTGATAACGCTTTTACTGGAGATACATATTTTGAAGAAGGGGTTTATGGTAGAACCGACCTTTTGGATGGAAACCAAGAAAAGATAGAAGCTAGTTTAAAGAAACTAAAGCCACTACTAAAAGGCAAAACTATTTTCCCAGGACATGAATAATGAAAAATATTATTTCTTTCACATTCTACAATTGGCTTATTGAAACGGGTGACCTAGGAGAGGGGCTTGGGCTTTGGTGCCCCCTTCATATTGCTTTGATGGTGCTTTTATTTTCATGGATGGTTTTGTGCTTTTTTATATTTCGAAAATATAAAAGTTTTGCTTTAAAACTAACAACTGTTCTTTGCTATGTTATGCTATTTTTTAGAATTTTTAGGATGCTGCTTTTAATGATTTCAGGAAAAGAAAGCGTGGTTGCGGCGCTTCCTTGGCATTTGTGCCATATTATGGCAATTGTGTTTCCACTATTTTTCTTAACAAAAACCAAGAAGTTTTTCTTGCCAATAGTGTGCGTTACCCTGTTTGGAGGAATTCTAACTTTCATATTTGGTGACTACTATTGTTATTCAACGCTATCATTTTTGCAACTTGAAAGCCTACTTTTGCATTTTCTGATGCCAACTGTTGTTATAGGTGTTGTTGCTTCTGGATATTTTGAAATAAAACTTCAAGACTTTTGGCAAATTCCAATTCTACTTATTATGTTGGTTTTATATGCAGGGCTTGGGAATTATTTGGTTGATGGAGCAAACTTTTTGTATTTAAGAGAGAATGGCTTGCCATTTAATTTGTTTGGCTCTGCTCATTTTTATTTTACTTACGCTATACTTATACTTATTTTGTCGGTTTTGTTTACTCTACCAGTAATTTTAAATGAAGTGCACAAGAAAAATAGAGCTAAAAAATTTAGAAAGAGTGTTCGGCAAAATGTTGTAATATTCCTTAGTTTATGATAAACTATATATATAAGGAGAACAAAGTTATGAAATGGCTTGAGTATGTTATTTATGCACTTGCGGGCGTTATTGTTGTTTTAATTTCAACTATTACCATTGTTAAAATGGTTAAGAAAAGCAGGGCTAAAAAAGACTCTGAGTCGAGGCAGGCTGAAAAAGTTGAGGTTAAAGGGGGCGTTAGATACACGCCAGACACCGAGATTGTTGACGAAAAGGGAGAAACAAACATCTCTTACGTTAAGGAAGACATTATTTTGCAACCAAGAAAAGTTGTTGTTGTAGACAAAAAGGGTCAAATTAAGCCAGGTAAATACACCATTCTTTCAGCCTATGAAAATGAAGACGCTTTTAATATTAGAATTGGGCTTTATGTTAAGGAATATAAGCACGGGCAGGAGATAGTTCTTGCTCAGGGCGATGAGATTTGCCCAACAAGCTCAACAATTATTTTAAGGTAGTTAATGCTTTACCATGGAAGAAGATGTTATAAAAATAAACATAACAAGAAAAGATAAGATTTATCTCTCAATTATTGCTGTTTTGGTTTTGGCTTGCGTGTGTTTGTCTATAGTTTTGCCAAGGCCATACAAGGTGGTTGAAGTTGAAAAGCCGGTTTATGAAACTGTTTATCAAAAAGTTTATGACACAAAGAATCTTTATTTAATAAACCCAACCTCTACGCTTTATGATGAAACAAGTGGCTACACAGATGCCTTTGGCAACGAGTATGCTACTTCGTATGAAAACAGCTATCTAGACACGGGCAATCTTCGCAGTGTGAATGTGTCTGTTAAGGTGATAGAAGGCTCTAGCGAAATTGTGAAAACTATCGCGCTAGAAGAAAGTATTGCAAATTTGATTGTTTTAAATTCTTCTTTTAATGAGTTTGGCGTAAATATCTATTTTGATACAAGCATTTTAAATAGCATAAATAATATTTTTACTGAAGCTTTGCAAGATAAAAAGTCAAACCCTCTAGACTACTATTTGTTTGAGATAGAGTTTGAAAGGGCAGTGATGAACTTCGTGGTGTGTTATATAAGTGAATAAAATAGCAAAAAGCTAGAGCTAAGGCTCTAGCTTTTTATTTTACCGCTGGTTGTTTTTTGTGTTGATGTGTTATTTTTTGGCTCCCCGAGTAGGATTCGAACCTACGGCCTATCGATTAACAGTCGAGTGCTCCACCGCTGAGCTATCGGGGAATATATGTTCACTGCGTGATATAAAAATCACACAAGTAAACGTATTATATAATATGTTTTTTTCTTTTGCAAGTGTTTTTGTGAAATTTTTAAATTTATGTTTATTAGATTTTTTTATTTATCATATTCATCCTTGAAGTGATGCGTGATGCCTTGCTTGTCTTTATAGGCAATAATTGTTGACAGGTTCACGTTCTCAACACTTTTAAATATGTTTTGCTCAATTTGTGGGTCTTCTTTTTTTATCTCGGCAATAAGGTCTTTAACGCGTTTGCGCTTTGAGGCTGTTCTTGTTTGCGCCTCTTTATAGTTCTCGCTTGTGAACTTGCAGGCACATTCTATAAATTTTAAGTTGTTGTAGTCGCGCCAAGCTTTAATGTTTTTTTCGCGAACCAAATACATTGGTCTTATTAGCTCCATGCCCTCAAAATTGGTGCTGTGAAGCTTTGGCATCATGGTTTGAATTTGCCCACCATAAAGCATACCAAGCAAGATAGTTTCTATAACATCGTCATAATGGTGGCCAAGAGCTATTTTGTTGCAACCAAGCTCTTTAGCTTTTGCATACAAACAGCCTCTTCTCATCCTTGCGCAGATATAGCAGGGAGATTTTTCTATTGTGAAAACGCTTTCAAAAATGTCTGACTCAAAAATTGTTATTGGTATATTTAAAAGCTTTGCATTGTGCTCAATTTGGGCGCGATTTTCTTTATTATAGCCAGGGTCCATAACAAGATATTCAACATCAAAATGAAATTTATTATGTTTTTGCAACTCTTGAAATAGTTTTGCAAGAAGCATACTATCTTTTCCACCAGAAATACAGACGGCAACTTTATCGCCCTCTTTTAAAAGCTCATATTCTTTTATTGCTTTTGTAAATTTAGAAAAAATGTCTTTATGATATCTTTTTCTTAAACTCTCTTCTGCTTTTAAAGCAGGGGATAGCTCTTGGTTTTCCATAACTTTCGCCTCTTGCATTTTTGCATATTATATCATAAACTTTCGCAAGTGGAAGCATTTTCTTGCATTTTTAAAATTATAATAAAAAATGCAGAGCTTTTTTGCTCTGCATTTTTATTAACAATTTGAAGTTATTACTTTTTTAAGTTGAAGAAAGATTTAATTCCGTTATATTTAGCCACGCTGCCAAGCTCTTCTTCAATTCTTAGAAGTTGATTATATTTAGCAACACGGTCGGTTCTAGAAGGTGCGCCTGTTTTAATTTGACCTGCGTTTAGAGCAACTGATAGGTCGGCAATAGTGGTGTCTTCAGTTTCGCCACTTCTGTGAGATACCACAGCTGTGTAGCCTGCGCGGTTTGCCATTTCAATAGCTTCTAAAGTTTCAGTTAAAGTGCCTATTTGGTTAACTTTAATAAGTATTGAGTTTGCAACGCCCTTTTCAATGCCTTTAGAAAGCCTTTCGGTGTTTGTAACAAACAAGTCGTCCCCAACAAGCTGAATTTTTTTACCAAGCTTATCGGTTAAAAGTTTCCAGCCATCCCAGTCTTCTTCAGCCAATGCGTCTTCTAGCGTGATGATAGGGTATTTTTCTGCCATTTTAACCCAGAAGTTAACCATTTCATTTTGGGTAAAGAGTTGTTTTGTTTTCCAGAAATAGTAGCAGCCTTTTTTGCCTATTTTCTCTGCTTCGTCATACATTTCAGTGGCAGCGGCGTCTACTCCTAGCATAAAGTCTTTCCCAGGGGTGTAGCCAGCTTTTTCTATTGCTTCAACTATGTTTTGGAAAGCCTCTTCGTCATTTTTAAAGTTTGGTGCAAAACCACCCTCATCACCAACAGCAGTGCTAAAACCCTTGCCTTTTAATACAGCCTTTAAGTTGTGGAACACTTCTGCACACATTTTTAAAGCCTCTTTAAAAGATTTAGCGCCAACTGGCATAATCATAAACTCTTGGATATTCACGCTATTATCTGCGTGTTTGCCACCATTTATTATGTTCATCATTGGAACTGGAAGCACCGATGCATTTACTCCGCCAATATAATTATAAAGCGGAATATTTAGACAGTTTGCAGCGGCGTGGGCGCAGGCAAGCGAAACGCCTAGAATTGCATTTGCACCAAGCCTACCTTTGTTTTTAGTTCCGTCTAGCCTGATTAAGTTTCTATCAATTTCTATTTGGTTTAAAACATTCATGCCAATAACAGTCTCTGCAATCTCGGTGTTAACATTTTCAACAGCTTTTTCTACAGATTTGCCAAGATAATTTTTCTTATCCCCATCGCGAAGTTCAACAGCCTCGAACGCACCAGTTGAAGCTCCTGAAGGCACGCATGCACGGCCTACAACGCTATCTTCAACCAAAACCTCTACCTCTACAGTTGGGTTGCCACGGCTATCTAAAATTTGCCTAGCGTGAACATCAGTTATTTCATAGTAAGATTTCATATTTTTTACTCCTTTAATAGTTTTCGCATATGTAATTTTAGCATTTAATGAAAGAAAAGTAAAACTTTTGTTAATTATTATTTTGTTTTTTAAAATGGTTGTGTTAAACTAAAAAAAGTAAAGGAGTAGTTATGGCAAACCTTCCATATATTGTTGTTTCTGATATCGCTATGGTTGAAACAACTGTGAATAAGTCTAGATTTATAGGGGTTACTTTCCCTGTTAATAATATCGACCAAGTTAAAGAAGCGCTTGGTAGCTTGAAAAAGAGTAACAAAGATGCAAAGCATATTCCATATGCTTATCTTCTTGGCGAAGATTTTTCGGTTGCAAGAAATAGTGATGATGGGGAGCCAGCAGGAAGTGCGGGGGCTCCAATTTACCAGGCAATTAAAGAAAAAAAACTAACCAATGTTTTAGTAGCTGTGGTTAGGTATTTTGGTGGGGTTGAACTTGGTAAGTCTAAACTAACAAGGGTTTATTATAGTGCCGCAATGAATGCGCTTAATAACGCTAGGAAAAACAAGATGGTTTACTGTGGTATTTTTGAAATGAAAGTTAGCTATGGTGACTATGGCGCTTTAGGTAAAGTTTTAACAGAAAAAGGTTTTCCAATAATCGAAAAGAATTTTGACGAGTCGATGCCAATGATAAAATGCGCCATTCCTGCCGATACTGCGGATAGGGTTATTGATGAAATTAGGGCAAAAATGAAAGATAGGGCGCAAATGATTAAGGTAGACAACACCTACTATAGATTTCCGCACAATGGTTAAGGAATAATGATGGTTATAACAGATATTCAAAGTCAAAAAAAGAAAGGAAGGTATAACCTTTTTGTAGACGGGGTGTTTTATAGCGGAATTGATGCCGAAACGCTTGTTAAATCTGCTTTAAAAAAGGGAAGTGAAATAGAAAAACCTAGGCTTGAAGAACTTGTTAAGTCTAGCGAGGCTCGGTCGGCGTATGATAAGGCGATAAATATTCTCTCTAGAGGCGAACACACTAAAAAAGATATTAAACAAAAACTTTTAAAATATGGCTATAAAGAAAGTATAATAGATGAGGCAATTAAAAAGGCTGAAGAGTATGGTTATATAAATGATAAAGAATACGCAAAAATGCTTGTTAAAGCAAAAAGCTTAAAAAGTAGAAAGGAAATAAAGTATTCGCTTTACACCAAGGGGGTAGACAGAAATATTGTAGACGAGGTGTCTGAAACTATTAGCGACAATGAGGAAAGTGAAAGAGCCATTGCCATTGCCTCTAAATATATGAGAAATAAGGAGGTTAATAGTAAATCGCTTGCGGGGCTATATGCCTATTTATATAGAAAAGGCTTTATGGTAGATTGCATTAAAAGGGCACTAAAAGAATATAAAATAGATGATTTTGAGGGAGATTTTTTATGATAGGTATAGATATTGTTAAAATAAATAGAATTGCTGAAGCAATGAATAATTCAAAATTTTGCGATAGAATTTTAAATGAAGAGGAAAAGCAGTATGCCTTCTCTAAATCAAGTTTGGTTACAATAGAGGGGTTTAACTCAATTGCCATGACAGTTGCTGGGCTTTTTGCAAGCAAAGAAGCCGTGCTTAAAGCTTTAGGCGTTGGCATGAAATCGGGTTATGGGTTTAAAGATGTTTTAATTACTCACGACAAAAAGGGTGCACCTATAGTTAAATTATCTTCTAAACTTGAGAAAGTGTTGAAAACTAAAAACAAGAGTATGGTTTGCGTTTCTATAGCACATGATGGGCAGTATGCAATAGCTTCGGCAAGTTTAGAGTAAAACAGCTAAAAAACAATAAAAGTTAGATATAATCATGAAATTTAACAATTTCGTAATTTTTTTTGCGGTTTTTTATGGTTTGATACACTTTAAAAATAATTTAAAAATCGGTATTGACAATGACCTATGGGTGTGGTAAAATACAGGTACAAAAAGAATAAAGCTACGTTCAATGAGTGATGCCAAACAAGTTTAAAATTTGGCACTAAGGGAGGAAAATACAATGGCTGGTAGTAAAGTTAAAGCTACAGTTGAAGCAGGCACTTTTAGTGGTGCTGATGATTTGCAGGCTAAATTTAGGGTTCTTGCTCGTATTCTTGGGTCTATTGAGTTTAGAGGCGGAGATAAAGAAGCTGTCTCAGCTGTGCTTGATGTGTTAAAATCTGCTGAAATAGAACAAACTGAAAGAGGTTTAAAAATTGTTAGCACTAGTGAGGATGCTTTAAAGGTTTATAACCTTATTCAATATGGCTATGAAGGTGGCAGGGAAGAAGCTGCTAAAAAATTAAAGAAAAAACCAGAAGAAATTGAACCAAATGTTTCTGGTTTTGAACTTGCCGATGTTTCTAAGCCAGATAGAATGGTGGATGTTTTAAGAAGATATGTTAATATTTCTCAATCAGCATTGGATGTTAAAGAAGCTGCTCGTGCGGTAGATAAAAATAATTATAGCAGAGAAATTGCTGAAAAGGCTGATCAGGTTGCCGCTGCTGGAATTGCTTTAGCTGATGCAAACGAAACAATTGCTAACCTAGAAAGTAAAAACTCAAGTTTGCGTGCACAAAATGAAGAGCTTCAGGGCAATGTTTATGTTCAAAACTCATTTTTAAGAAAAGTTTTCGGTAAAAAAGATAAGGATACAGGGGAAAAGAAATTAACATATAAAAAGGCATCTAGAATTGCTACTGTTGCCGCTGCTGTTATGTTTGCAGCATCTAGTTTTGTTTCTACGTGGCTAGGAACTTCTTTAGATTGGGCTAACAAAAGGGCAAATGAAGCACAGGCAGAAGTTGTTAGAATAACAAGCGAATATAACAACTTAAATGATCAATATCAAGAATTATTTTATGAACATGAAGAAACAACTGGAAAAATTTACGAGCTTCAGGGCGTTATTGATGGTATTGAAGGCGTTTTGAATGACAATGGTTATGAAACAGAAAATGTTGATTTAAATGACCTAATTCAAACAATTATTGATAACACTGGCGACACTATAATAGTTGGTGGGGATGTTCAAAAGGTTTACGAAGATATTTTAAACAACTTTGTTTCACTTGGGCTAAACCTATCAGACCTTCAAGATGAGAACGGAAACTTTACGGCAGACAAAGTTGATGCTTTCTTAAAAGAGCATGTTGAAAATGTTGTTAAAAATGCTAATGAACTTAACAAAATCACTGGCGAACTTAATAACATTTTAGGAACAATCTCTAAAAGAGATGAAAATGGTAATGAAACTGGCGAAAAATATTCTTTGGCAGATTTCGAAACAACAGCAGAGGCTTTTGATTTAATCTCAGACGAACTAGATTCTTATGCTGATAAGCTAGATGATCTTCAAACAGCTCTTGATAATGCATTAGAACAAAACGATGGGTATGCATTAGAAATTAAAGAACTTACTAATGAAAATGAAGAGTTAACTAAAGCAATTGAAACATTAAATGGTAATATTCTTGAACTAAATGGAACTATTGAAGATTTGCAAGAAACAATTGCTACTCAAAAAGATACAATAGCTAGTTTGCAAGGACAAGTAAGCGATTTACAAAGCAAATACAATAATGTTGTAGATGAAAATGAAAGACTTAAAGCAGAGAATGAAGAACTTAAAGCAGAGAATGAAGAACTTAAAGCAGAAAACGATGAGAACCAAAGCAATGGCGAGCAATCAACACCATCAAACCCCTGTCTCTTATACACATCTCCGAGCCCACGA
>USTP01000021.1 GCA_900557695.1 uncultured Thermoanaerobacterales bacterium
CGAGATGACGTCGAGTCTCGTGGGCTCGGAGATGTGTATAAGAGACAGCCTCAACATCGCAATTCTTAAGATAGTTATCCCCATTTTCGCTATAGTATTTCTTCCATTCTTTGGTTTTGGTTTGGTAAGCTCGTTCCCCAATGTCAAAAATATCAACATTATCGTTTTTTGCCTTGTTAAAGGCTGCTAAAATGCACTTTTCCACCTCTTCTTCTATGCTTCTTTTAACAAGTTCTATCATTTCTTCATCGTGTTTGTTATAAATGTTAACATTTGGTTTATCATGGTTTAATATTTCCACAATTTGTGCATCACGAATACTTATATCAAACACTAAAACAGGATTACCATTTTTAAACTTCACACTTGTTTTGGTAGTTTTTCTAGTGAAATGTATGCCAATTGTTGCGTCTTCAAGTAGTCCGCCATTCACATTGCTTACCTTAAAATCGCCGTTATTAGATATCACATCTGCCCAGAAAACGCCAAGTATCTCTTCTTCTTTATCAAGTTTGTTAACATAAACGCCGTTTTTGAAATAATAAACATCATTATAAAACTTTATTCTTGCTTTCTTCTCATCGCTCTGCCCTGTGCTACTTTTACCGCTTTGTTGCCCAGCCGTGCCTGAAGAACTTGAACCGCCATCTTCGCTTCCGCCAGACTCTTGACTCTGGCTTTGGCTTGCTTGGTTTCCACTTGCACCTTCCCCTGCTCCGCCAGTTGTTAGTTTATTTGTTGCATCCGTGGTTTCTCCTAAAGTTTCCTCGCCCTCGGGAGCAATTAAAATTCCGCTTATAAAAGCACTTTTAGCAAGGGTAAACGACCTATTTATAAATTCATCTAATGGCATAATAAGTCCATTAAGCGAACTTTGCTTAAATATAAACACTTTTTGAAGACCAACTCCAACAGAAAGCTCTAGGTTTTGCGTTTGCTGAATCATGTCTTTAGCAGACCCAGCACAAACTAAAAGCATGACAGATGGGGTAACCTTGGCGTTTCTTGCAAAATAGTCGAGCGCCGATGCCAAATTTTCTTCAAGCATACTTTCGCCAACCATCACAAAGTTTGTGTGTGAAAGCCCCGCCGTTTTACCAATTTTATAGGCAATTTTTTGAAGCCCCTCTGCCACGCTATCTCCCTTTTCAGAAATGAAGTCTAGCCTAGCCCCCATTCCGCCTGCCTCGCTTCCAGGGGTTGGCATTATAACTTGCGCTGTTATCTCATACTCTTCTCCGCTTTTATCAATTGCAATTCCCGTTACAAGAACACGCATATTAAGCTTTGCCTGATAAGTAAAACTTTGCGGAATAAACACAAGGCATGCAATTAAAATCCAAATCCAAGAGTGTTTTTTAAAAAAATTCATCACTTTTTTCATTTTTCCACCTTTGCTTTGCGTTTTTTGTTATCTTTTTTCACTAAAGTTCTAGCAACACTGCCCTGCACCTTAGCGCTAGCCTCTTCAAACTGCCGTTTAGAAACCAAAAAACTATATTTTTCTAAATTATATTTCTTTAAATGTAGTTTTTCTTTCTTTTTTGATACAAAACATACAATTAAAAGTATAAAAGGCAAAATAAATATCATAAATAGTCCCAAAAACCTTGTAACAAGTGCTATATTTTTTGCAACCACTTGTATGCTACTAAACAAAAATATATCAACAAAATAAAGCGCACCAACAAGAGGCACTAGCACATAGATGTATTTTTTAATATTAAACACCTTTGCTATTGCATAACCCGAAGCATACAAATAGAAGGCACTTGCAATTATTGTGTCTATTTGGAAAAACAAAACTAAAAACCAGTCTACCCTGCCAATATCTAAATCTAGTAGTGCAAATTGCGATATAGAACTTATAAGGCTGTTTCTATCGGGGCTTAAATGTTCATATAGTCCATAGAACACCATATAGGTAAAACTAACAACTAAAACGTAAACCGCAAAGCTAATA
Source organism: uncultured Thermoanaerobacterales bacterium (assembly GCA_900557695.1). GTDB lineage: Bacteria > Bacillota > Clostridia > Christensenellales > UBA1242 > UMGS2069. Next base: position 1,964 of record USTP01000021.1, read on the forward strand.
ATAACCAATATATTAAACTTTTTATCGCAGTTTTTGATTTTGCCAACAAAAATATAGATCACTAGAAAATCGCCAAACCATAGATTATAATCAAAACAGCTTTTTAAAGTTAGGCTTAAGTTAACATCCGCAAATGGTAGAATCCTGTTTAAATTTGTGGTATTTGTACCAAGGCCAATAAGCACTATAAAACTAAGCACTATAATATAGAAAAAAATTTCCGAGGTTCTACCAATATTTCTTAACCCACGGCTTGCCAAGAACAAAACAGTCGCTACTAATATTAAACTATAAACCGACCAAGAAAGGTGGTCGAACAATATATTTGCAAAAAGATCGTGTACCGCCTCAAAAGGAAGCAAACTCACAACAAAAAAGTAAATTGCAAACAAAACAAATATAGCTTTAGCAAAAAAGTTGCCGCCTGCGTTTTTGCATATTTCATAGGTGGTTTTGTTTTTTGCTAAATAATTAAACCAAAGCGCTATTATTAAAAATAGCAAATCAATTCCGCCCATTATAAGAAACACTAGCCACCCATGTCTACCAAGGTTTGTTGCTAGCAGGCTAGGAAGACGCTGAACCTTGTTTGAGAGCGTGCAAAGAATAATTAAAAATAGTGCTTGCTTTTTAGTTAGCTCCATCTTTGCCCTCCTGCTTTGCTAAAGTTGACTTTCTGGTTAAGCGGCCGCCCTTTTTATTGTTTATAGTATAATTATCGCTATTAGTTGGCACTTGCCTAACATCATCTTTGGTTTTAAAACTTCTTGGCCTATAAATCATACTGCTAACAGGTTTTTTAATAAAGCCATCCTTTTTATCTGTAGAAACGCTAGGGGCAAATGGTGCCATATATGGAACATTATATGATTGAATGGTTACAAGATAAGTTGTTAGAATGATAAAGCCCAGAAATATTCCATAAATACCAGTAAACCCACCAATAACGGTGAAAACTGTTCTAAGCATACTGGCCTCGCTTGCCTGGTTTGGGATTATATATAGCGTTATGCCAGAAATAGCCACAACAACTATGCTTGGTGGCGTGATAATGCCTGCTTGAACGGCGGTGTCACCCAAAACCAAAGCACCAATAATAGAAAGCGCCATTCCCAGCTGTTTTGGCATTCTAACACTTGCCTCGTTTAATATTTCAAACAAGAACAAAACAAATAATATTTCAAGTATTGGAGGAAAACTTATCCCCTCAATACTGCTTAAAAGAGTTATGAGGAAATTTATAGGCAGCACCCTATACTGATAGCTTTGAAGAGCCACATATACCCCTGGAAGCAGTATAGCAAGCAAAAGTCCCACAAATCGAACGATTCTAGCAAGGCTACTCCTTTGAGGTATGTCGTAGTAGTCGCCAGGAGATTGAATATCTTCAAACAAAATAAACGGCGCAGTTAAAACTATAGGTGAGCCATCCACCATAATGGCAATTCTGCCCTCTAACACCCTTGAGGCAATAACATCTGGCTTTTCTGAATTTCCAAGTCGTTTAAAAAATTTATCAGTTGAAGAAGATAAAAGTTCTTCAATATAGTAAGAATCAATTATGCCGTCTATATCTATTTTTTCTAGTTTTTCTTCTAAACTTTTTACAACCTTTGGGTTTACTATTCCGTCTATATAAACCAAAGCTATCTTTGTGTGGGTTCTTGCACCCACTTTAAGGGTTTTAACGGCAAGTGCGGGGGTTTTAAGCCTTCTTATAACCATGCTAAGGTTCACATTTATATCTTCAATAAACCCCTCTCTAGGCCCCCTAACAACAGATGAGGTTGGGGGCTCAGTTATGCTTCTTTTAGAAAACCCCGCAACATTAACCGCCAAGTATTCTTTATTGTTTTCCTCGCAGATAATAACTGAGCCATTAAAAATTTCTTCTTGAACATCTTTATCTTCACTAATTTTTTTAACTGAAGCAACAGCTATAACTTCTTTTTCCAAGCAATTTATTATGTTTTTCCCTTTGCAAACATCGCTTGAATTTAGTTTATTTAGTGCACCAAAAATTCCGTTTGCAACAAGGTTGCTATCAACCAAACAGTCGATATAAAAAAGATAGATGCTTTTACCCCCAGCTTTAAAGGCGCGAGATTGTATGTCTGCATCTTTGCTAAAAAGTGATAGTATTTTTTTCTCTACCTTGCTTTGTTTTTCTTGCATATGCCTCATTTCCTTATTTACCCTTAGTTTGAGGATATATGCTTGTTTTTATACGAAATAAAATATTTAAAACGCATTAAAAAAACAACCACAAATCGTGGTTGCCTTTTAGTTTTAAAATCCTATTAAATGTTAATTAGTCTTAAAATGTGCTTAGAAACAATCATCATAATCAAGTCGATAAGCCAAACAATTGTGAAACCGAAGATAAGTCTAATAATACCAGCAAGAATTTTACCTTCCATAAATCTTGTTATAGCACCACAAAGCCAAGAAGTTACAGGAATGATTGCAAGAATAATACTTACAATGTATCCAAGGCCAAAGTAATCTGATTTAAATCTTTTTGCCATCTATTTTACCTCCATGATAATTCTATATTCATTATTGCACTTTTTTATGAAAAAAACAAACAATATTGTATAAAATATTTCTTTTTTGCATTATTTTTTTTCAAGTTTTTCATGAATTTTCATCCTGGCAACAGCAACATCGGCTTTTCCAGCAGTTTTTTTCATTAGCTGCCCTATAAAGTAGTTTTCTACTTTAATAGGCTCTTTTTCATAATCTAAAATAGCTTTTTGATTTTCTAAAAACACATCGTTTATAAGCTTATCAAGTTCTAGACTACTAATCGTGCTTAAAAAGCCAAGTTTTTCCGCTTCTTCTTTTGCATCAAGCTTTGTAAAACAAACCCTTTCAAAAAGCTCTTTTGCATTAACTCTTGTTAGCTGTTTGCTTTTAGTTGCGTTTATAATATACGCTAGGTTTTTACTGCTAATAACTTCTTCCTTTGACTCCACATCTTTTTCTTTACATTTTTTTAAAACATCTGTCATTATCCAGTTTGAAGTTTCTTTCGCCTCGCCAGTTAGCGCTAAAACGCTTTCAAAAAATAGAGCTGTTTGTTTGTCAGAAGTTAGTATTTTAGCGTCATACTCGGGTAGTTTTAACTCATGAACATATCTTTCTTTTTTAGACATTGCACTTTCAGGCATTTGGCTTTTTGCTCTATCAATATCTTGCTGAGTTATTTTAACAGCTAGTATGTCTGGGTCGGGGAAATACCTATAATCTTGCGACTCTTCCTTGCTTCTCATAGCAAAGCTTTTGCCACGGTTGTCGTCCCATTTTCGAGTTTCTTGTACAATTTGTTTACCAGCCTCTAGCTCTTCTATCTGCCTTTTTGCCTCATACTCTATTGCCCTTTGAACCATTTTAAATGAGTTTAGGTTTTTCATTTCAGTTCTTGTGCCAAGCTCTTTCTGCCCCTTTCTTTTTACAGAAAGGTTAACATCGCACCTAAGCCCACCCTGCTCCATTTTGCAATCGGCAACGCCCGCAAACATCAGTAAACTTCTATACTTCGTTAAAAACTCAACAGCTTCCGCTCCGCTAGAAATATCTGGCTCTGTTACCATTTCAATCAGAGGAACTCCGCCACGGTTATAATCAATAAGTGTGCCTATCCTATCATTTTTGTGGATAAGTTTGCCCGCGTCTTCTTCAAGATGAATTCTGTTTATTCTTATGTTTTTGCCACTATCAAGAGTTATTTGCCCACCAACGCATATGGGCTTTTCTAGCTGACTAATTTGATACGACTTTGCAAGGTCTGGATAAAAATAGTTCTTTCTTTCAAACACGGCAACTTCAGAAAAACTAGACCCAATGGTTAGCCCCGCCATAATAGTGAGCTCTACCGCCTTTTTGTTTATTATAGGCAAAGCCCCAGGAAGCCCAACGCAAACAGGGCAACAGTTTGAGTTTGGTTCATCCCCAAACTCATTTCTACAAGAGCAAAAAACCTTGGTTTTTGTTTTAAGTTCTGCATGAACTTCTAAACCTATAACAATATCATAATCTTCAATCATTTTTTTAGCTCCTTTTCCACAAGTTTAGCAATTTTAAGCAAGCTTTCATCCTTAAAATACCCACCAACCACCTGAAGCCCAAGTGGCAAGTCTTTCTCGGTTTTGCCAAACGGAATACTTATTGCAGGCACACTTGCAAGGTTTGCGAAAATTGTAAACATATCTTCGTTATACATAGCCACTGGGTCTTGAACTTTCTCGCCTATTTTAAACGCTCCATTAAAACTTGTTGGAAGCAAAATTGCATCTACCTTCGAAAACGCCTTTTCAAACTCAGTTTTTATAAGTTTTTGAACTCTTTTTGCGTTTTTATAGTACGCATCAAAGTAGCCACTTGAAAGGGCAAAGTTCCCAAGCATAATTCTGCGTTTTACTTCACCCCCAAAGCCCCTTGTTCTTGATTTTTTGTAAAGCTCGGTTATGTTTATTGTATCCTCTGCCCTAGTTGTATACTTAACGCCATCAAATCTGCCAAGGTTTGATGTTGCTTCTGCAGGGGCAATAATATAGTAGGCTGGAAGCGACAATTCAAACTTTGGCATATCTATTTGCACAAACTTTGCTTTAGCATCCTCAATTTTTTTCTTCGCCTGCTCATATTCCTTTAAGTATTTTGAGTTTTTGTTAATTTCTTCAACCTGTTTTATTAAGCCTATTGTTATGCCCTCTAGTGAAGTTATTTCACTTTTTGATAAATTTTTTAAAGTGCTTTTAGAAGTTTGGTCGTTCTCGTCTTTACCAGCAATAATATTTAAAACAAAAGCAGCATCTTCAACCGACTTAGTTATTGGCCCTATCTGGTCTAGGCTTGAGGCAAAAGCAACTAAGCCATACCTTGAAACAGCACCATATGATGGTTTTAACCCAACCACGCCATTGAAACTTGATGGCTGGCGAATACTGCCCCCCGTGTCCGACCCAAGGGCAAAGGCGCACATATCAAGCGCAACCGCAACCGCGCTTCCGCCACTAGAACCTCCCGAAACATATTCATCGTTATAAGCATTTAAACATGTTCCATAAGCTGAATGCTCGCACGAAGCCCCCATTGCAAACTCATCCATATTTGCCCTACCTAGAATAACAGCCCCCTCATCTAAAAGCTTTTTCACAGCTGTTGCCGTGTACTGCGAAACATAGTTTTCTAAAAAATGCGAAGCACAAGTGCATTTATGCCCCTTGTAGAGCATGTTATCCTTAATAATAACTGGAACACCTGCAAGCTTCCCAACATCCTCTTTATTCTCAAGCCTTTTATCTATTAGTTTTGCGTTTTCTAGAGCATCATCAAAAACTTCAAGCACGGCATTTTTATGCGCATACCTCTTTATGTTTGAAAGGTAATACTCTGTAACCTGCTGGCTGGTTAATTCTCTTTGCTTTATCTTTTCTGCTAGGCTAGAAACGCTTAGCTCTTTAAGTTCCTTATCCATCACTCTACCACCTTTGGCACCACAAAATATCCCTTTCTTTGCTTTGGTGCATTCTTTAAAATTTCTTCCCTCGTATAGCTTTCTTTCACTTCGTCTTCTCTAAGCTCACTTATTAAAACGGCGCTAGCGAATATATCGTCTTTTTCAAGTTTTGCGCTTGCAATTTTGTCTACAAACTTTAAAATGTTGTTAAATTCTTTAGAAAACTCTTTTGCCTCCTTTTCTGAAAACTCTAATGCAGATAGAGAGGCAAGGTGCATTATCTCTTCGCTTGATATTTCTTTCATTGCTTTACTCCTTTTTAAAAATAAATACTTTTTAAGGGCGTAGCCTGTCTGGCCCTCTAAATATAAACATGGCTTCTTTTAAAGATGGTAGGTCTAGAAGTAGCATTGTTATTCTGTCTAGCCCCATACCAAACCCACCATGAGGTGGGCAGCCATACTTAAAGAAATCTAAGTAGGTGCTTCGCATGCTTTCTGGGTTTAAGCCTTTCTCTTTTATCTGCTTCTCTAAAACATCTAGTCGGTGTTCACGAACTGCTCCGCTCGTTATCTCAACATCTTTAAAATATAGGTCGTAGGTTTTAGAATAGTCTAAATCATCTTCCTTTTTCATTGAGTAGAATGGACGCACTCCCGATGGATATTCTTTAACAAAGAAGAACTGATGCCCTGTTTTTTCCTGCATGTAGCTAGTGAGTAGTTTTTCAGCTTCTCGGTCAAAGTCTTCCCCCTCGTCTAGCGGATAATCTAGCTCTTCATCTAAAATTTTATAAGCTTCTTTCATAGTTATTCTTGGGAAAGGCAAGGAAGGAACAACAATTTTAACATTTAAAAGCTTTTCCACCTTTTCCCCAAGTTTTTCTTTAACCCGCTTAATTCCCGCAAGCAAAAGTTCTTCTTCAACCCTCATCACATCTTCAACATCAAAAACTGGGCCAAACTCAAGGTCAAACCCTGAAAATTCAGTTGCGTGTTGTTTTGTGTGAGAGTTTTCTGCACGATAAATTGGGGTTTGAATAAACACTTTCTCAAAGCCAGCAGCTATTGCCATTTGCTTATAAAACTGCGGGCTTTGAATAAGATATGCTTTTTCATTAAAGTATTTAACCTCAAACACTCCTGCTCCCGACTCGCTCTCATTACCTGAAATAGTTGGGCAATGCACTTCTATAAACTGCTTTTCCTCTAAATATTCCCTCATGCCATAAACAAATTCAGTTTGAACCTCAAATATAAGCCTTTTTTTAGGGTCACGAAGGTCAAGCCACCTATAGTCTAGCCTTTGGTCGATACTGCTTTTTTCATCTATTTTACTAACTTCCGCCTCGCTTAAAACTGTTACATGGTCTACCAAAAGTTCTCTGCCATCTTGCTTTACACTTGGGTTTTCAATTAGTCTGCCCTCGGCAAGAACAACAGAACCAGTTTGCAACTTAGAGAATATTTGTGCAATTTCTGGCTGTTTTTCTTTTTCTATTGTAATTTGCAAACACCCCGACCTATCTTTAATTAAAACAAACTGCATGCTCTTTTGGTCGCGAACCCTGTCTACAAACCCTACCACCTTAACTTCCCCTATTTTCAAGTCTTTAATGCTTTTTGCTTCCATATTTTCCTCCTTAAGATATAAAAAAAGAACTTTTTGGTTTCTTTGCCAAAAAGTTCTTTTTCTTAATATTATAGAATATGACAATAAAAACCCATTTTTTATGTGTTTAAAATAGCGTTATTATTGTCATTATTCAAAGAAAATCTCATTTTCGTCCCCTTTACATTGCTAAGTATAATAAAACAATTCAAATTTGTCAACCTTTATTATAAATAATTTTTGGAGCAAAATGTTAATAAGTCTGCCTTTATTTATATTAGTTTATGTGTGTTTATTATGTTTTTTACCTTTTTTGCTTGTGGTTTTTTGTTTGAAAAGTGCCAAAAAACACATTTTTTATACTAAATATATTATTATTGTTTGGAGCTTTATTTATTCGCTTTTTGTTTTTATGCTAACGCTAACAAGCGTTCAAATTGTGGATAATTATATAAGTTTTTCCCTGCCAAATAGTGCTAGTTATTTTTTTGCTAGCTATAGCTTTGCATTCACTCCTTATAATTTCATTATAAACTTTGCCCTATGCTTGCCCCTTGGTTTTATTGTTTTTAGCGCTATAACTATAAACAATGCTCTTAATAATACCTACTGCTTTCCCTTTACAAAAAAAGTGTTCTTAATTGGTATAATTTTAGGCACTCTTATTGAAACCTTGCAAGCAATACTTCCAATAAACAGAGTTGTTGATATATGCGATATAATATTTGATGGCGTTTCAACCCTTATAGCTTTTAATATAGCATATATTTATTTTTCTTTAGTTAAACCGCCAACCCATATTTATAAATAAGTTCAATGTAGTATTGTTTTTCATAAAACTTGCAGGCATTTCTCTTAAATCTTAAAAGGTCTTCTTGAGTAGCGCTTTCACTTGCAAACATATCTACAATGTTTAGCGTGTAGAAATCTGCATTAAATGCACCAGACAAGTATGAAACCATAACACTATTTTTAATTTCAACCGAATAGATATTATAGCCTTGGGTTAAAGCTGTGTTATAAGGAAGCCCAAAAAGCTCACATATGGTTGGATAGATGTCGTATGTGTTAACGAAATCTGTTTTTATTTCAGGAGCAAGCTTAGAACTTAAAATCATGAAAGGCACATTGTAGTTGTAGATATTATGATAGTCGGCTTTGCTTGTTCCCTTAATGTTGAAATATATGTCTTCATAATAGCAATTATGGTCGGCATAAAGCACTAAGGTAGTGTTTTCATATAACCCCTTTTCTTTTAAGTTTTCAATCACTAAGGCAACTAGTCTATCAGTGTCCATCGCTGCACATTTATATTGGCGATAATAGCTCTCTAAATCGCTATCTGTTGGGTAAACATAGGTTGTTTCGCTTGCAAGCCACTGTTTATAGGCGTCAAGATTTGCATCATAAGTTTGGTAATACTCACTAAATCTTGGGTTTGTGGTGTCATACGACCCGTGAGTTGCAACCGTTGTGAAAAATGAGAAGAAGTTGCCAGTTGTTGGAATAAACTCGTCTAACATATACTCAATATATTGAGAGTCTAGGTTCCAATCGCCAAACCTTGTTGACTTGTTCTCTAAGGAAGCATCCTCTAGCCCATAAACATTATCAAAACCCATACCAGCATTTATAATATCACGGTCGTAAAAACCTTTTTTCCAGCTGTGGAAATAGTTTGAGGTGTATCCAAGCTGATTAAACAGGTTTGGTAACGAATATAGTGTGTTTAAATAACCATTTTTAGCTAAACTTTGCATTGATGTGTCTTTTGGCATGTTGCCAAGTATTGCAATATCTTCACTAACATTGGTTTTGTTTTTACTATAGTAGTTTTCCATGCTAACGCCAGTTTGCGTTCTTATTTCCCAAAGAGTTGGGGTGTTAAATGGGTCTATAGCAAACCACTCAAAACTCTCTAGCATAATAACTATCAAGTTGTCGCCATAAAGAGGCGCGGTAACATCTACTTCCTGCTGGCCCTCTTCTAAACTTATCATAATATCATTTTCAATATTTTCATCAAAATTATCAGGTTTATAGATAAGGTTTGATAAACTTTTAATATAAAAACCCCAGGTTCCAAACTTTTTATATGCCTCTAGCTTGAAATGCATATTGTCCCACAAATACTGGTCGCTTTCACTCACTTTAACACTGCTATCAGTGTCATAAAAATTTAAGGTTTGGCTGAAAAAACAAGTGAGCGAAACAACCCATGTTCCAAAGAAAACTAAAAGTAAAATTGCTTTCTTGTTTAATGATGTTAAAGGAACAGTCTTTTTAAATTTTCTATCAAGAAGCATCTGGGCAGTTATTAACAGCCCAAGCAATGCTAGGTTAACAATAATACTCCAAAAATCAATAAACTCAAATTTGAAAGCCGACACCGCCTCTTCGCCTAGTTTCATCATATCGAAACTAAAAATATCGCCAAAAACCTTATATAAGGTTGCGTTTATAATGTTTATTAAAACTTGAAGTCCAATTATAAAATACATGAAAAAGTTTGCAAGCTTTCGCTTTCTGCAAAGAAATATAACCGCCGCAAAAAACAATAAAAAGCCAAGGTCTAAGAAAAAATATTTTGGAAGCACCTGAAGCTTCTCTGGGTTTCCCGTAACCTTAAAGCCAATCCATAGAAAATTGAGCATTTCTAGAAAAATAGCCAAAGCGAGAAAATAAACAGGCTTTATAATATGACTAATTCTAATTTCATTTTCGTTTTCAGCCTGCTCTTTTAATTCTTGCTGCTTTTTTATTTTTCTTTTCTCTTTCCTTGATAATTTTACTTCGCTTTCAACTAATTCCATTACTTTCCCTTTCTTGGCACCAATATTTTAACAGCTTTTTCCAAAACTTTAAAATTGAAAGAACCCTCTCCACTCTTCTCTCCATCCATATTTATTATGGCTGTCTCTTATACACATCTGACGCTGCCGACGATCTTACGC
>USTP01000022.1 GCA_900557695.1 uncultured Thermoanaerobacterales bacterium
CAATAACAAAGAAACAAAAACTGCTTCAATAAATCTACCCCTTTAAAGGGCATAGGCAAGCGTATATAAGAAGAAATTAAAAATTGCTCTTATTGTTCAACCCTTTAGACGGCGAAGAAATGTGCAATAACAAAGAAACAAAAACTGCTTCAATAAATCTACCCCTTTAAAGGGCATAGTTTGCGTATATAAGAAGAAATCAAAAAAAATTCCAGGCAGGCTCGTATTTACATACGACTGCCTGTCTGGATTTTTGTAGATTTCGCACTTAGATGCGTAAAATATGCCCTTTAAAGTTTGACTACAGGAGTCATCTCCCTATACTTCTTAAGCCCCGTTCCAGCTGGGATAAGTTTACCTATAATAACATTACCCTTTAAGCCTACAAGTGGGTCTACTTTACCACGAATTGCGGCATCTGTTAGAACTCTAACAGTTTCCTGGAATGATGCTGCAGATAGGAAGCTATCTGTTTCTAGCGAAGCCTTGGTGATTGAAAGTAACACACGCTTAGCAGTTGCAGGCTCGCCACCATTAGCAAGAACTCTCTCGTTCTCTTCTTCATATTTAAATATATCAACGATTTCGCCTGGAAGAATATCAGTGTCGCCCGACTCTTCAACTTTAACCTTTCTAAGCATCTGGCGGATAATGATTTCCATATGCTTGTCGTTAACATCTACAGAGTTATTTTTATAAACCTTAAGAACTTCTCTCATCATATAGTCTTGAACGCCCTTAACACCTTGAGTTTTCAAGATATCATGAGGGTTTAGTGGACCTTCGGTTAACTGGCTACCTGGCTCAACCTTATCGCCAACGGCAACTTTAAACTTCGCTGCATAAGGGGTTTGGTATTGAACCTCGGCGCCCTCTGGAGTTGTGATGGTTATAACCTGCTTAGCCTCGTCTATCTTAGCTATTTTACCATTAACCTCAGAAATCACAGCCACACCCTTTGGTTTTTTAGCTTCAAATATTTCCTCAACTCTTGGAAGACCACGAGTAATATCGTCTGCAGATGCAGTACCACCTGCTTGGAAGACTTTCATGGTAAGCTGAGTTCCTGGTTCACCGATAGACTGAGCTGCAATAATACCAACAGCTTCGCCCACCTCAACCATTTCACGAGAAGCCATGTTTCTTCCGTAGCACTTAGCACAAACGCCGTATTTGCTCTTACAAGTGAACACTGTTCTAATTTCAACTTCTTCAATGCCAGCATCTTCAATTGCTTTAGCTTGTTCGTTGGTTATCATCTCATTGCCCTTAGCCAAAACTTCGCCAGTTTTAGGATGAACAACATCATTAACAGGGCAACGGCCAGCAATTCTTTCACGAAGCGACTCTACTTTTGAAGTTCCATCATAAATAGCTGAAACTTTCATACCCTTTGGTTTTTCGCCATGGGCAGCAAAGCAATCTTCCTCGTCTACAACAACTTCCTGCGCAACATCAACAAGCCTACGAGTTAAGTAACCAGCGTCTGCCGTTTTAAGAGCCTTATCAACCATACCTTTACGGCCACCACGAGTTTGAATAAAGTATTCAATAACCGACAAACCATCTTTATAGCTTGAACGAATTGGAACTTCAATGATTTTACCTGATGTTGACACCATTATACCAATTGTTCCAGCAAGCTGACACATATTGCTTGCGTTACCACGAGCAGCAGAGTCTACCATCATCTTAAGTGGATTAGTTTTTTCGTAAACCGCCATGGTAGAGGTTTCAATCTTTTTAACCGCATCGTTCCAAATATCGTTAATTTTCGCGCTCTTTTCGTCTGCAGTTATAAGACCTCTTCTATATTGGTTTTTAGCAACATTCGCAAGGTTATTTGCCTCTTCAATCACCTCTTTTCTATCAGAAGCAACCTTAACATCAAATAGGTTTGCAGTGATACATGCAATGGTTGAATACTTAAAGCCTGTGTCTTTTAATCTATCAAGAAGTTTTGCAGTTTCTGTAGCCCCAAGATTATCATAGCAAGCCTTGATAATTGCCTTAATTTGCTTCTTTCCAACAGGATAATCAACCTCAAATTTAAGCATGTCTTCAGGAGTTTCCCTCTTTATAAGCCCAATTCCCTCTGGCAATATTCTGTTAAATAATATTTTACCAACAGTTGTAGGAATTCTTCCAGCATGAACAACCCCATCTATTTCCTTTTGAACACGAACAACAATCTTTGAGTGAAGAGTTACAAGCCCATTTTCATACGCCAAAACAGCCTCGTCTGAAGAAGAGAACACCATTCCCTCGCCTTTCTCGCCATCGTTATCAAAGGTTAGATAGTAGTTACCTATAATCATGTCTTGAGATGGAACGGTTATAGGCTCGCCATCAGAAAGCTTTAAAATGTTATTTGATGCAAGCATCAAGAACCTTGCCTCTGCCTGAGCATCAATAGAAAGCGGAACATGAACAGCCATTTGGTCACCATCAAAGTCGGCACCAAACGCAGGACAAGCTAGTGGGTGAAGCTGCATTGCTCTACCCTCTACCAAAACAGGTTCATAGGCTTGAATTGAAAGCCTGTGAAGAGTTGGCGCACGGTTTAAAAGAACTGGATGGTCTTTAATAACATCTTCCAAAACATCCCAAACCACTGGTCTAGCACGCTCAACAACACGCTTTGCGCTTTTAATGTTGTGAGATTGGTTAAGATCTACAAGCCTTTTCATAACGAATGGCTTAAATAGCTCTAGTGCCATTTCTTTTGGCAAACCACACTGATAAATCTTAAGCCCTGGGCCCACAACGATAACCGATCTACCAGAATAGTCTACACGCTTACCAAGAAGGTTTTGCCTAAATCTACCTTGCTTACCGCGAAGAAGCCCAGATAGTGATTTAAGCTCGCGGTTACCTGCACCAGAAATAGCTTTACCACGCCTACCATTATCAATAAGAGCATCAACAGCCTCTTGAAGCATACGCTTTTCGTTTCTAATAATAATGTCGGGAGCACCAAGCTCTATAAGTTTTTTAAGCCTGTTGTTACGGTTGATAACTCTTCTATAAAGGTCGTTAAGGTCGCTTGTTGCAAACCTACCGCCATCAAGCGGAACCATAGGCCTAAGCTCTGGTGGTATAACAGGGATAACATCAAGTATCATCCACTCTGGCTTTGCTCCATTTTTCCTAAACGCTTCTAAAAGCCTTAATTTCTTTGAAGCATTTAGCTTCTTTTGCCCCTTAGAAGTGTTTACAATTTCTCTAACCGCCTTAGCCTCGGCCTCGATATCAAGCTTAGATAGAAGCTCTTTAATAACCTCTGCGCCCATACCAGCACGGAACGACTTAGGACCATACTTTTCCACAGCCTCTCTATACTCACGGTCGTTTAAAATTTGTTTATACTCTAGGTCGGTGTTACCTGGGTCTACAACAACAAAAGATGTGAAGTATAGAACCTGCTCTAGGTGCTTAAGAGGCATATCTAGAAGGGTTCCAATTCTAGATGGAACACCTTTAAAATACCAAATATGCGAAACAGGAGAAACAAGCTCAATATGACCCATCCTCTCACGACGCACTTTTGCACGCGTTACTTCAACGCCACACTTGTCACAAATAACGCCCTTATACCTTATTCTTTTATACTTACCGCAATGACACTCCCAGTCTTTAGTTGGCCCAAAAATTCGTTCACAAAACAAACCATCTCTTTCTGGCTTTTGAGTTCTATAGTTGATGGTTTCAGGCTTTGTAACCTCTCCGTAAGACCACTCACGGATTTTTTCAGGACTAGCTAAACCTATTTGGATGGAATCAAAATTATTTAATTCAAACATATTATTCCCCTCTGTTTGTTTATTCTGCTTTTATATTATAAATCGTCATCAAAATCGAATAGGCTTCCAGCATCGCTAATATTGTCGCTATCTGGATCATAAACTGTTTCGCCAAGATCATCTTGGGTTATCTCGTCTAGATGTTCAATCTGGTCGTCTAAATTAACCTCAATTTCTTCTTGCGCTTTCTTCCTTTCTGGCCTAAAGTCCATAACATCACGATCGTCTTCCACAATATCTTTAAGCCCAATTTCTTGCTTATCCTCTGTTAGAACTTTAATATCAAGCGCTAGGCCCTGAAGCTCTTTAATAAGAACCTTAAACGATTCTGGAATACCGGGCTCCGCAACATTTTCGTTCTTAACAATAGATTCATAAGTTTTAAGTCTACCAACAACATCGTCCGACTTAACTGTTAACATTTCTTGAAGTGTGTTTGCAGCACCATAAGCTTCAAGCGCCCAAACTTCCATTTCACCAAACCTTTGACCACCAAATTGAGCTTTACCGCCAAGTGGTTGCTGAGTTACTAGGCTGTATGGACCAGTTGAACGGGCATGCATCTTATCGTCAACAAGATGATGAAGCTTAAGCATATACATGTAACCAACCGTTGCCCTATTTTCAAAAGGAACACCAGTTCTTCCATCATATAGTTGCATCTTACCATCTTCAGGAAGCCCATTTTCCTTCAACAACTGCTGAATTTCGCTTTCCTTCGCTCCGTCAAATACTGGCGTTGCAATCTTCCAATTGAGCATCTTTGCAACAAAGCCAAGATGGGTTTCAAATAGCTGACCTATGTTCATACGCGAAGGAACGCCAAGTGGGTTTAAAATAATCTCAACAGGAGTTCCATCTGGCAAGAATGGCATGTCTTCAACAGGAAGTATTCTTGATACAACGCCCTTGTTACCGTGTCTACCAGACATCTTGTCGCCCACGCTCATCTTACGCTTTTGAGCAATGTAAACTCTAACAAGTTTGTTAACTCCTGTGCCTAGCTCGTCTTTATTTTCACGAGTGAACACCTTAACATCTACAACAACGCCACCTTCTCCATGATGAACACGAAGCGAAGTATCTCTAACCTCTCTTGCTTTCTCGCCAAAGATAGCGCGAAGCAATCTTTCTTCTGGGGTTAGCTCGGTTTCTCCTTTAGGGGTTACCTTACCAACCAAAATATCTCCTGGCACAACCTCTGCACCAATACGAATAATACCATTTTCATCAAGGTCGTGAAGAGCCTCATCGCCAATGTTTGGAATATCTCTAGTGATGTCTTCAGGGCCAAGCTTAGTATCACGAGCGTCTATTTCATACTCTTCAATATGAATAGAGGTTAAAACATCATCCTTAACAAGGCTTTCGCTAATAAGTATAGCGTCCTCAAAGTTGTAGCCCTCCCAAGGCATGAACGCAACTAGAATGTTTTTACCAATGGCAAGCTCACCGTTCTTGGTTGCAGGACCATCAGCCAAAACATCACCCTTTTGCACTTTCTCGCCATGAGAAACGATTGGTTTTTGGCGCATACAAGTTCCGTTGTTTGAACGAACAAAAGAGGTTAAATGATACTCATCTTCCCCATTATCTGTTTCAACGATAATTTTATCGCCACTAACATATTTAACAACGCCGCTGTTTTTAGCAACTATAACCACGCCACTATCTACAGCAATCTTGTGCTCAACACCTGTTGCAACAATTGGAGCCTCGGTTTGAAGAAGAGGCACTGCCTGACGCTGCATGTTTGATGCAAGCATGGCACGAGTTGCGTTATCATTTTCAATAAATGGAACAAGAGTTGTTGCAATTGATACAAGCTCTTTAGGAGAAACATCCATAAAGTCTACCTGTTCTCTTGGAAGCTCAACAATTTCGCCTACTTTCCTACAAGTAACTCTTTCATTTGCGAATGTCTTTTCCTCGGTTAGTGGTTCGTTTGCCTGAGCCACAACATAGTTCTCTTCTTTATCAGCAGTCATGTAAACTATTTCATTTGTAAGCTTACCTGTTTTCTTGTCAACCTTTCTATAAGGAGCTTCCAAAAATCCATACTTGTTAACCTTTGCATAAGTTGCAAGCGAGTTAATAAGACCAATGTTTTGACCTTCTGGTGTTTCGTTAGGGCAAAGCCTACCATAGTGAGTGTAGTGGACATCACGAACATCAAAACCCGCTCTCTCACGAGTTAACGCACCAGGTCCCAAACTTGAAACTTTTCTTTTATGAGTTAGCGAAGCAATAGGGTTTGTTTGCTCCATAAATTGCGACATTTGTGATGAACCAAAGAACTCACGAATAGCCGCAGAAACAGGTCTAACATTTATAAGAGAACTTGGGCTAACTTCGTTAACATTTTGAACCTGCATTCTTTCTGATATAACTCTTTCAAGCCTTGCCATACCAATAAAGAACTGCGCAGTTAGAAGCTCGCCAACAGTTTTAACTCTTCTATTACCTAGATGGTCTACATCGTCTAGAGTTCCAAGGCCTTCTGCTATAGACAAGTGGTAGTTAACTGCCGATAAAATATCGTCTAGAACCATGTTTCTACCAGCCAAAATATCACGATTAGCAATTATTGCCTGCTTTTTCTCTTCATTTGTTTTTAATCCCTTAACAACCTCAAGCAAAGTTGGCAAATGAACAAGGTCATCAAGCTCTGCCTCAGAAGGATTAACCCCAAGATAAGCCTTAAGGTCTACTCGATTGTTACCAACAAGGGCAAAAGGCCCTCTGTTTCCCTCAACAACAACTCTGTTAACCCCAGCGTTTTGAATAGCCCAAGCAGTATCTTCGTCAACCACTTCACCTGCAGACGCTAAAACTTTGTTTTTAACTTTAACATCTTCAGCCAAGGTTTTACCTATAATTCTATTTGCAATTGAAAGCTTTTGATTGTATTTATATCTACCAACAGTTGAAACATCATATCTTCTTGTTGAATAGAACATCTTTTCTAGATTTTTCTTTATAGCTCTAAGGTTTAAAACCTCGCCAGGGCGAAGCCTTTTACTTATTTCAACAAGCGCTTCATCTTCACTCTTTGTATAGTCTTTCTCAATGGTTTTTTGAATTGTTGGGTTGTTTTCAAAAGTAGAAAGCAAAACTTCATCTGTTCCAAGCCCAAGCGCTCTTAGAAAGATAGTTGCTATCATTTTACGGTTACGGTCTACATGAACCCACAAAACACCATTAGTGTCTTCCTCAAAGTCTATCCATGCACCACGATGAGGCATAATTGAGGTTGTTGTAACAAAGTTACCAGTTTTATTAAGACCCTGTTTGCAATAAACGCCAGGGCTTCTAACCAACTGGCTAACAACAGCACGCTCTGCACCGTTGATTATGAAAGAGCCATTATCTGTCATAATTGGAATATCGCCCATGAAAACTTCTTGGTCTACAACTTCGCCAGTTTCCTTATATAATAAGCGCACCTTAACTTTTAATGGCAAAGAATAAGTAGCATCTCTACTTTTGCATTCTTCCTCTGTGTATTTAGGTGTTCCAGAAACAGAGTGGTCTAGAAAATGAAGTTCCACCCTCGAATCTTTATTCTCTTCCCTTCCATCACCACGGTTAAGGTTATCTGTGTCAGAAATAGGAGAGAAATCTCTTAAAACGTCCCTTATACCCTTGGTTAGAAAGTTCTGAAAACTATTCTTTTGAACCTCAACTAGATACGGAATGTCTAAAATTTCTTCTATCTGGCCAAACTTATACCTCTCGGTATTACCATACTTTACTTTTTTAACATTGATTTTCTTAGAGTTTGCCATAACCCCTCCAGGCGAAATATTTTTCAATTTTTTAAAATACTTTTTTATCGCTTTGTCGAATTACATATTGTAGCAGTAAAGTTTAAAGTTAAGGTTTTTAAAACGCAAAAAAGCCCAAGCCAAACACTCTTGACTTGAAACTTATTATATAATTAAAAAAACACTTATCAACCTATCTTTGCCCCTGTTTTGCACCAAAATGGTGAGATTAGCGATAATAATTCATAGTAAACTACAATATAATATCACAGCCTATAAGCCAAGTCAATATTTTATAAGAATTTTTTTAATTTTTTGTCAGTTAAAGAAACTGGCATTTTTTATACAAATAAACCAACGCCACATTAAAATACCATTGACCAAATATGGAAAGTGTAGTATAATAAAGATATATTTGATATCTGGAGAAATTTTATGAAAAAAGTACTTTCCTTTTTTATGTTAGCATTGGCACTTGTGCCTACAATGTTTTTAGCAGGATGTAATGATGGCGATAGCGCAAAGGCTGTTAGAAATAAAACCTATTATGTTACCTCTGCCTTTGAAAACACTACCGATATAACAGAAACCTGCAAAAACGCAAACTTTAGAATTTCGTTCTTTACTGAAAATTTTAAAGTTGAATATGGCTTAGAAACTCAAACAGCTACCTATGGCTACTATCTAGGAACCTACTCTGTTAAAGACAATAAGGTTGCTCTAAATATAAGCCAGTATGGCGGAGTGTTTACAAACTACAACACCTCTTCGTCAACCAAGCAAAAAATATTCTCTAGTTTTACCTACTCTAATGGAGCACTAAGAACAGAGTTTGTGGTTGAAAGTAGCGTTATGCAGTATAGATTAGAACTGCCAGCCAAAAATTAAAAATCAAAATCAAGAGCAGGAACTTTTTTCCTGCTCTTTTTTATTATCTTGTTTTATAATAATTTTCTTGAATTTTTCCATATTCCATTATTTGTTTAACAGCAACCTCAACATTCTCTTTAACAAATTTCATAACATCTGGGTTTATAATTTGAAGATCATATTTATTCATAATAGAAAGCAGATTTAAATCAAGTGGCAAAGAAAACTCTTTAACGCCAATATTATCACCATCTTCCTTATCGCCCTCGCCATTTCTTTTAAACACCACTATAAGGTTTGCCCTATATGAATAACTGCTTGTATAGAGCGCCAGGTCAAACGCCTTATAACTATATTTAAGTGTGCCAATCGCATAGCCATCATCACTAAAGGTTAAATCTATAACCCCGCCACCATCCCCACGCGGTAAAACATACTCTGTTTCTGGAGAAGCCAAAAGAGGTTCAGAAAAGAAAGTTTTTAACCTTTCAATCTCCTTTTCCGTGTCTTTTTTCTTAACATATGGTTGAAAACACAAATAAATCACTAAAAAAACAACCATAAGCAAAAATAGTATCACGCAAGGAACTAAAAACCTTTCTCCATTTATAGCAAGCAAAAGTAGAACCACCAAAAGATCTAAAAAACCAAACAGCAACAAAACTGGTAGCACTATATAATTATACACCACCCGCTGTTTGCAATAATTTGCCTTTGCATATCTATAGCTTTCTAAAAATTTATCAATCATAGTTTTATTATACTAAACTCTTGCAATAAGGCAAAGCTTTTTGCAGTTTTTTTAATTTTCCCTACCTATAAACATCATACACTTCGTTCATAGCCCTTAGTTTATTTATAATTTCAACTAGTTGTTTCCTTGACTTTATTCTAACTCCTATATTTAAAAGGGCATCTTCGCTTTTAGACTTTTTATCAAAAGCGATGTAGCTTATATCAATCTTGTTTTCTGCAATTTTGTTTGAAATGGTGTTTAAAACCCCAGCCGTGTTTTTGGCAAACACTTTGAAACTAGCCTCATACTCATCATTCTCGCTAGGGCTATTCCATTCTACCTCCATTAGTCTTTCTGGCTCTAAGTATGCAAGGTATGGGCAATTTTTCCTATGAATAGTAACCCCTTTACCTCTAGAAACATAGCCCACAATCTCATCCCCTGGAATAGGATTACAGCACTTTGCAAACTTTTTTAAAAGGTCGCTGTGCCCACCAATACTAACGCCCTCGTTTTTACTTTTGGCGCTTTTATTTTCAAGCTTTTTTCTTTCTTTTTTAAGGTCTTGCCTACTTTTAATAAAAAACTTGTTTAAAATTTGGTAGCTTGTTAGCCCACCATAGCCAACCACGGCAAAAATGTCGTCTACAGAGCTAAGTTTATATTGCTCTAAAACCTCGTCTAGAGTTTCCTTGTCTTCAAAAAGTTTTGCAAGAGAAAAACCATTTCGCTTTGCATATTCTTCTAGAATATCTTTTCCAATTTTTATATTTTCCTCTCTCTTCTCTTTCTTAAAATACGACCTTATTGCCGAGGCTGCCGACCTACTTTTAACAATTTTAAGCCAATCTCTTGACGGCCCCTTGTCGGTAGATGAGGTTATAATTTCAACAGTATCGCCAGTTTTAAGTTTTGTGGTTAACTGCACCATCTTGCCATTAACTTTTGCCCCCACGCATTTGTTTCCTATGTTTGTATGAATAGTATAGGCAAAGTCTATTGGAATAGAGTCTTTAGGAAGCTCAACCACATTTAAAGATGGCGTGAACACAAAAATTTTATCTTCATAAAACCCCTTTTTAATATTGTCTAAAAACTGCTCGGCATTCCCTTCTATTTTCGCAACCTCACTCTCTTTTATAAGCGAGTTTTTAAGTTTCATGGCATTTGAGATATTGCCAGCCGTTGAGCCTTTTTCTTTATATATCCAATGGGCAGCAACACCATATTCACAAAAGTTGTGCATTTCTTCTGTTCTTATTTGAATTTCAAAAGGAATATCATGCCCCTCTAGCGGGTATAAAACAGTTGTGTGTAGCGACATATATAGGTTCTTTTTAGGCTGAGCAATATAGTCTTTAATTCTACCCTCAACAGGCTTCCACCTGCTGTTTACCGCGCCAAGCATTGTGTAGCAATCTTGCACATTTTTCACTATTATTCTGTGCGCAATAATATCGTAAACCTTGTCTTTGCCCTTGGTTTGCCATTTTTTAAAAACCCCATAGCTACTTTTGGTTCGGCTTTGAATTCTTGCCACTATTCCATGCCTTTTTGCAAGGTCCTTTATTGTTTTTGTTATGTCTTCAACAATGCTTTCACTTTTCTTGTAATACTCAGTTATGTAGTTATTAACTTCCTCATACTCTTTTGGGTATAAATATTTAAAACACAAATCTTCCATTTGCCTTTTAAAAATGTTCATACCCAGCCTTTCTGCAAGCGGAACATACAGGTCTAGGGTTTCTTTTGCTATTTTTATCTGCTTCTCCCTAACTTTATAGTTTAAGGTTTGCATATTGTGAAGCCTATCTGCAAGTTTAACAAGCGCAACGCGGGCATCGCTACCCATGGCAAGAAACATGTTCCTTAATTTTTCTATTTCTCCGCCATTTTTATAGTAGGCCCTTCGAACATCGCATATTCGCATTACCCCGATAAGAATGTTTAAAACTTCATCCCCAAAATTATCTTTAATTTCTTTCTCGGTGGCATCGGTATCCTCTAAACAATCATGCAAAAATCCGCAAACCACGGTATCTTCATCTGCTTTAAGGTTTATTAGTATTTTCGCAACAGCCACAGAATGAGAAATATATTCTTCACCGCTCTCTCGCTTTTGCCCAGCATGTTTTAAAGAAGCAAAATTAAAGGCTTTTATTATTTTACTTGCCCCATCTTTGCCATATAAATCCTTGATATTTTCAATAAAATCTTCACTTAGTTGCATAATTTATCCCTTATTATTTTAGTATAACACCTGTCTCTTATACACATCTGACGCTGCCGACGATCTTACGCGTGTAGA
>USTP01000023.1 GCA_900557695.1 uncultured Thermoanaerobacterales bacterium
TAAATTTAAAGTAATCCCTTTTTATTTTTGTGGTGCAAAAATGGGGTTCACTTCAAAATCACTTCTTTTTATTTTACTTAGAGGTTTTACTAAAGAATCTAGCAATTTGATTTCCGTAATCATTGCCCTTTAGCGTTTGAACAGTTTTCTTCATGTTTTTAGAATTAAAAAGAGCAGAACTGCTAACAAGAATTGTTGCTCCCATCTTTCTAAGTAGCTTTGCGTTTTTAACATTAACCCCGCCGTCTATCTCAATATAAACACTTCTGTTATATTCATGAATTTCTGCAACCTTTTCGGCAGAGCCAGGAATAAAGGCTTGACCATAATTGCCAGGTTCTACACCCATAACCAAAACCACATCTGCTAGCCCACTAGTAACAAGGTCTTTAATTTTATAAGCGGGTGTTTTAGGGTTGATTGCAATGCCAGCTAAAATATTTTTGCTTTTAATTTTCTCAAGCAAAGCTCTCGCGTCTTTAGTTGCTTCAAAATGGAAAGATATTATATCTGCACCCGACTTTATATAATTGTCTACCACCTCTTCTGGGTTTTCTACCATAAGGTGCACATCAAGCATTAAGTTTGTGTTCTCTTTAACGAAATTAACAAGTTTATGGTCGAAAGTTTTGTTTTTAACAAACTTGCCATCCATAACATCAAAATGAATAAAGCTAACCCCAGCCTTTTCCACATCTTTAACAGCTTGAATTAAAACATCTTTGTTGTTATAATCTAGGCAAAGTATAGAAGCCGAAACTCTTTTAAACATATATATTTCTCCTAGCGTTGATACTTTAAGTATAAACATTTTTTGATATATTTACAAATAAAAAAAGACACTTTCTATTTTTACTTAATTTCCCCATTTTCAAGTAGCACCTTGCGTCTTAGTTGCCCGCATGCCCCCTCTATATCGCTACCAAGGGTTCGCCTTGTTGTGGCGGAAATGTTTGACTCTTTTAGAGTATCAAAAAACTCTTTAATTTTCTCTTTGCTTGCTGGCGAAAGAGGGCTTGATGGGGTTTTGTTTATTGGTATCATATTAACATGGCAAGAAAGACCCTTTGTTAAAGAAGCAATTCTTTTCGCATCTAAACGGCTTACATTCCCCTTTGATAAAATATATTCAAAAACTACTCTTCTTTTAGTTTTTTTATAATAATAGTATATAGACTCGAAAAGGTCGGCTAGTGAATAAACGCTAGCTATTTTCATTATTTTTTGGCGGTTCTCATCAGTTGATGCGTGAAGAGATATGGTTAGGGTTATACCAAGGTTTTCATCTGCTAATTGTTTTATTTTTTGGGGCAAACCACAAGTAGACAGAGATATATTTCTTTGGCTTATATTTATGCCATCTGTGCTAGAGATAAGTTTCACGAACTTAACAACATTATCATAGTTATCTAAAGGCTCACCACTGCCCATTAAAACGATGTTTGTTATCTTTCTATCTTCCTTTAAAGAGCCACCAAGGTATTTATTAACAGCTAGCACTTCCCCCACCATTTCTCCTGCGGTTAATGAACGAATTTTACCATCAAGCCCCGAGGCACAAAACGAGCAACCCATTGCACAGCCAACCTGAGTAGATATACAAATGGTGTTGCCATATTTATATTGCATCAAAACGCCCTCAACAATATTATTGTCGAGAAGCTTAAACAAAAATTTAATAGTGCCATCCTTACTTTTATAGTCTTTAAGTATTGTTACAGGAATAGATGTAAAATCTTTACTTAAAGTATCACGAAGTTCTTTTGGAAGATTTGTCATTTCACCGATAGGAACATATTTGTAGGCAAATTCGTATATTTGAATAGCACGAAAACGCTTAACAGAGGCGTAAGCGTTTAACTCTTCTTTAAGTTCACTTAGTGAGTAATTTTGAATGATTTTCATTTTTCATCTCTTGTTTGCGCTGGGAATGAAACGGGAGAAAAGGCAGAATTAACAGACAATTTTCTTCCGCCAAGAAGCTGTTTTGCATTAAGCACTTTTCCGCCTGGGAACTGAGCTTCTATTATCTCGAGCACCCCCTGCCCGCATTTAACAAATACTCCTGTTTTTGCGCTGCTTTGAGGTAAAATAGTTCCAACAGGAACATCCCTTTCAGCTTCTATTGTTGCTATTTTTGCTCTATAAATTAAAACCTGGCTACCATTATAAAAAGTTCTTGCAATTGGCTCTGGATTTGCGCCAAGAACCAAGCATTTAATTTGCTTTGCCGATTTATTCCAGTTTATCAAACAATCTTCCTTGTTTAATTTAGTTGTTATAGTGGCATCTGCATGGTGTTGCTTAGTTTTTGTAATCGTGCCATCTTCAATTTCGTTTAGAGTTTTTATGAGCAAGTCTGCCCCAATTTTAGACAGCCTCAAACTAAGCTCGCCTGCAGTTTCATCCTCGCCTATTATAACTTTTTCTACATTTAATATATCTCCAGTGTCAAGCCCCGCTTCTGTTTGCATAATAGTTATACCTGTTTGAGTTTCGCCTTTGATTATTGCAGATTGAATTGGAGAGGCGCCTCTAAACTTTGGCAAAATTGATGCGTGAACATTTATAATACCAAACTTTGGGATATCAATAATAGCTTGGCTTAGTATCTGACCATAGGCGGCGGTAACCATAATATCGGGGTTTAAAGCCTTTATATCGTCTACGCCATCTCTTGAGATTTTGTCGTATTGCAAAACTTTTATATTGTGTTTTAAAGCAAATTCCTTAACAGGCGATTGTTTTATCTTGTTGCCCCTGCCACATGGCTTATCTACTTGCGTTATAACAGCAAGAAGTTCGTGTTTTGATTCAAGTATTTTTTCAAGACTTGGCAGGGCAAAACCTGGAGTTCCTAAAAATATAATACGCATAACTTATTTGCCTCCCTTTGTTTTACTCTTTTTTTCTTTCTTTTCTTCTTTTTCCTTGAAAGAGAAATACTCATCGTAGTTGTTAAACATTTTAGTTGCACGGTCGGTATATAATATGCCGTCTAGATGATCATATTCATGGCAAAAGGCTTTTGCAGAAAAACCTGTAAACTTTCGTTCAATAAAGTTGCCCTTTTCGTCTTGATATTTAACTAAAATTTCATTAGGTCTTTCAACAAGCCCACATTTGTCAGGAACCGACAAACAGCCCTCAATTTTAAGGTTTTTACCGTTCTTTGTTAGTATAACAGGGTTAACAACCCAAATCTTATCCTTTTTATCCATCATCACAAAGGCACGCTTTAATATGCCCACTTGAACCGCTGAAAGACCAGCGCCGTCTGCCTTTACCATGGTTTCCTCCATGTCTTTTAAAAGTTCAGTTAAACTGCTAGAAAAAACCACAACTTCTTTAGACTTTTTTCTTAGGGTTTCATCCCCCTCGTGCAAAATTTTTCTTATTGCCATATTCCTTTCCTTTTAACTTAGTGACGATGGGTTTATCTCAACAAATATTGAAACGCCATTTGTAGAATTATCGTCCACCATTTTATATATTTCACTTATAATACTGTCGCTCTTTGGTTTTTTTAGCCTAATTAAGATTTGAAATCTATATTTGTTTTGAATTTTCCCAACTGGCGACTTCATTACCCCAAGATATATAAATTGTTCTTTATACTTCTGGTTTAATTCTTTTACCATATCATAATACACTTTAGTTGTGTTTTTTGCAAGAACTTCATCAGTGCTTGTAAACAAAATTCGCAAGATAACCGAGAATGGGGGATATTGTGTTACTTCTCTTAAGTTTATTTCCTTTCTATAGAAGCCTGCATAATCATATCTGCTAGCAAGTCTATAGATATAGTTTCTAGGTGCGTAGGTTTGAAGGATGATTTCCCCAGCCTTGTCTGCCCTACCAGCTCTTCCCGCCACCTGAGTTATAAGGTTAAATGTTTTTTCAGGAGCCTTAAAGCTGCTTTGGTGCAAACTAACATCTGCGTCAACAATTCCAACTAAGGTAACAGAAGGAAAGTCATGCCCTTTTGCTATCATTTGTGTGCCAACAAGTATTTGAGCTTTGCCATCTCTAAACTCACCAAGAATTTTAGCATGGGCATCTTTGGTTTTTGTGGTATCGTTGTCCATACGCACTACTTTAACATTTGGAAAATGCTCATAAAGAGCACCAACAACCTTTTCGGTGCCAATAGAGCCCTGCTTTAAATTGTCGCTTCCGCACTCGGGGCATACATCCAAAACCTTATAGCGTTTGTCGCAATAATGGCATTTAAGGGCATTGTCGTGTTTGTGATACACTAGCGAAACATCACAATTTTCGCATTTGGCAACCCATCCACAATCTCTACACATCAAAAAGGAAGTGTAGCCACGCCTGTTTATAAACAGCATGGCTTGATTACCCTCTTCTATTGTTGTTTTTAAACTAGCGAGCAAATCTCTTGAAAATATGTCTGAGTTGCCATCTCTAACCTCTTTACACATATCTACAATTTTAATGGGCGGAAGAGGTTTTTTATTGATTCTTTCTTTCATTTCAATTAGTTCATACTCGCCTATCATTGCTTTGTGATAACTTTCAATATCTGGTGTAGCACTGCCAAGCACAAGCGGGCACCCCGCAATGCTTGCCCTTTTTAGTGCAATTTCAATAGTGTTATACCTTGGGTTGCTTTCAGAGATATACGAGCCGTCATGCTCTTCATCTATAACAATAAGACCTATATTTTTTAATGGAGCAAATATTGCCGACCTAGCTCCAACAACAATCTTTGCATCGCCCATTAAAATTCTTTTCCACTCGTCAAACCTTTCCCCAGCAGAAAGCCCACTGTGAAGCAAAGCTACACTATCGCCAAACCTTGCACGAAAATTGCTTAGAACCTGCGGGGTTAAAGATATTTCTGGAACTAGCATGACGGCGGTTTTGCTTTTTTCTATAACCCGCTCAATTGCCGACATATAAACTTCAGTTTTACCACTTCCTGTAACGCCATGAAGCAAAAAGGGCTTGCTACTTTTTAGAATTGTTTCCACAGCATTTGCTTGCTCTTTAGTTAAAGCAACATTTTTTCTTTCTATATTAACGCCAGATAAGGGTTTACGCCTTAAAAATTTTTCCCGTGAAAGTAAAATATTATTTTCTTTGAGCTTTGTTATTGCCTGCGTGCCAAACCTTTTATTAAGTTCTGCTTGAGTTTCGCTGCCTTTTTCAAGCATATAAAGGATGGCGCTTTCTTGCGCATGCGAGTTTTTTCTTAAACTATTCAAATAGTTTAGTGCTTTGTTCTTGTTTTCAAGGTACAATTCTGTTATAACAAGTTCTTTAACCTTGCCACTTCGCATTTGAGATGGCAAAAACAACCGAAGTGCGTCACACATGCCAGTATTGTACTTTTGTTTCATAAACTTTGCTATTTCTAATTGGTCTGGCAAAATGCAGGCAAAATTCTCTAAAGGGCGAATAATCTTTTTTATCTTTTTAGGGTCAACAGATGAAGAGCTGGCTATATCAACAATATATCCCTCAATAAACCTACCACCAAAAGGCACTAAAACCCTCATGCCCACTTGGTAGTTTAAGTTGTTATCAAAGCTGTAGTCAAAAACCTTATCAACAAGGCTACTTGCAATGTCTACAATAACCTTAGCAAACATAAAATCTCCTTTTAATAAAGTATAACAAATTTTGCCAGATTTTCAAACTATTTTAAAAACAAAAAAAGATTAGCAAAACTGCTAACCTTTAATATTTTATGGCTTTTAATCTATTTTACTTCTTTCAATAGTGAAAACACCATCAAAGAACTCTCTACTTGCTTCCTCAATAGGTTTAATTTTTTGATTATCTCTAAAAAACTCAGGACGCTCAATTAAAAGCTCTTTAGCTCTTTTAGACACAGCCACAACAAGAGCATATCTACTTTTTGCCTTATCAAACAATAATTCAATTGGTGGATTTATCATTGCCATAAAACATTATCTCCTTAAAACACATTTATTATAGCACACTTTCTTATACACATTACAAATGTTTTTTTAATTTTTTTATAAATCTTGATTAAGTTTCGAAATAAATTCATCTTCATTTATAATAGGAATATTTAAACTTAATGCTTTTTGGTATTTAGAGCCAGGCTCACTGCCTACAACAACTAGTGAAGTGTTTTTAGAAACAGAGCTAATAACTTCGCCGCCAAGATTTTCAATTTTCTTTGTTGCTTCTTGCCTTGTCATAGAAGTAAGACTTCCTGTTAACACAACTTTTTTGTTTGAAAAATAGCTGTCAGTGTTTATTTGCATAGCTGAATAGTTTTTAACCTTAATACCAACTGCTTGCAGTTCTTCAAGCTCTTTAATGTTGTTTGTGTCTTTAAAAAAGCTTGTTATGCAGTCGGCTATAACATATGATATGTCGGGCAAAGTTATAAGGTCTTCTTTAGAAGCATTCATGAAGTTTTCAAATGTTTTATAGTGGGCTTCTAGCTGTTTTGCTGTTTTTATTCCAACATTATCAATTCCAAGTGCATATATAAACCTATAAAGTTCAGGATTTTTGCTGTTTTCTATGCTGTTTAAAATTAAATTAACTTTTTTATCTTTAAAGTTTTCTACTTGATATAGCTGCTTCTCTGTTAATTTATAAATATCTGAATATTTGTTTATGCCAAAAAGTTTGTAGAGCTTTTCTATAGTTTTTGTGCTAAAGTTTAGTATATTCATAGCGTGTTTACTTGAAAAGAAAGAGAGCCTTCCTATTATTTGTTTTTCACAGCCAAAATGATTTGGGCAAATTGTAAAAATATTTTCATGAATTAGCTTCGATGAACAAACTGGGCAATATTCAGGCCGTTTTATTTCCACCGACCCCTCTTCGTCTTCAGCTAGCCCTAAAACCTCTGGAATAACTTCGTTACTACGCCTAACAAAAACTCTAGAGCCTATTTTAATTTTCTTTTTTAAAATTTCACTGTAGTTGTTTAGAGTGGCTCTTGAAACTGTAACGCCAGCAAGCTCTATAGGTTCTAAAATTGCAACGGGTGTAAGTTTTCCTGTTCTGCTCACCTGCCAAACAACATCATTTAAATATGTTGTTGTTTCTAGAGCTTCAAACTTATAGGCTATCATGCCTCTAGGGAACTTTGCTGTTTCGCCAAGTTCTTCACGAACCGCTAGGTTATTTATTTTTATAACCATGCCATCAATTAAAAAGTCGTAGGTACTTTTTTCTTTAGCTACTTGAGCGATAGTGTCTTTTATTTCTTCAAAGTTATGTGCTATTTTAAACAATGGGTCTACCATAAAACCATTGTCTATCAAAAACTGATGCTCTTCTTCTTGGGTTGAAAAGGTTGTACCCTCAATAAGATTTATATTGTATGCAAAAAAATCTAGATTTCTAGATTTTGTTACTTTGGGGTCTAAATTTCTAATTGCGCCAGCGGCAGCATTTCTAGCATTTTTTAGCTTTTCAGTTGCTTTTTTATTATATTTTTCAAGTTCACTAAGGCGCATAATGCCCTCGCCCTGAACAACAACATGACCCTTGTATGGTATGGTTAAAGGAATAGTTCTAATTGTTTTAACCTCTGCTGTAACATTTTCGCCAACTTCCCCATTCCCCCTAGTGGCTCCGATAGTGAGTTTTCCATTGTTGTAGGTTAATGCCAAGCTTAAACCGTCAAATTTGTGTTCAACAGAAAACTCGGGTTCAAAGGTTTTAAGTTTTTGATTTCTGTCATACCAATCTTTAATTTCTTCAAAGCTCTGTGCTTTATCAAGGCTCATAAGTTTTCGCTCATGAACAACTTTTTCAAATTTATCAAGAGGTGTACCTCCAATTTTGTTTGTTGGAGAAGATGGAAAAACCACGCCTGTTTCTTTTTCAAGTTTTGTTAGCTCGTCATACAACTTGTCCCACTCTTTGTCTGAGATGGTTGGATTGTCTAAAACATAGTAGTTGTAGCTAGCATTATTTATTTTTTCTATTAGTTCTTTCATCCTGCTTTCAATTTCTTGATTCATATTATTTTCCTCAAAATTTTGTTAAAATTACGGTTTTAATAGTATTTTTTCATGTTGTTTATAACAATTTTGCGTTTTTTATTTCACAATCTCTAGGTTGGCATACTTAAGAGATAAGGTTTTTATTCCAACGCTATCAAACTTTATAGTAACAAAGCCAGCCGAAAAATCTGTTACTTCAACTATAACTTCGCCCCTTCCAAAGTGTGGATGGTTAACAATAGTGCCTTTTTTAAATAAACCAAAATCAACTGATTTTTCTTTGGCTGGTTTATGTGTTTCTTGACTATTATAATTATTGCCAATATTAGACCTTGTCATAACGCTGTAGTCTAGTCTATTAGAAATATCATCGCGGTCATAACGCTCGGTGGCATTATCTGCTCTTTCTTTATAAGAGTTTAGTTGTTTGCCGTCCTCTGGAATGCCTTGCTCTATTGCCTCTTTCAAAAATCTAGATGGCATGGTGTACTCAGTTCTTTTTGTTTCAAAGCTAAATCTTGTTTTTGCTCTTGACAAATAAAGCCTTTCTTTTGCTCTAGTTATTGCAACATACATAAGCCTTCTTTCTTCTTCTAGTTCGTTCGGGTCTTCACTATTTATTGCTCTAGATAATGGGAATAAACCATCGTTTAGCCCAACTATAAACACAACTTTAAACTCAAGGCCTTTTGCTGCGTGAACTGTTATCAAACTAGCAAAATCTTGAGATTCGTCTAAAGTGTCTATATCCCTTAAAAGGGTTATAGATTGCAAATAATCTTCCAGAGTGGCTGTTTCATTTGCATCGGCAAATTCTTTAACAGATAACAAAAAGTCGTCTATATTTAACTGTTTATTTGTGTCTTCATCTGTTTTGTTTCCAATGGCACCCTTAAAGTCTACCCTGTCAATAACATACTGAACAAATTCGTAAAGTGGCATTAGTTCGCATTTTTCTTTTAGTTCAAGCAAAAGATTTTTAATTTGCTCAAGCTTCTTACCTGCTGCCCCTGTAAGTAAAGAAGAAACGATGCAGTTATACATGCTAGTGTTGTTTTCCTCTGCGGTAACTGCAATTTGGGCTATGGTTGCATCGCCAATACCTTTTTTAGGGAAAGCAAGCATCCTTCTAGTTGCCTCATCGTCTTGTGGGTTGTGGATAAGCCTTAAGTAGGCAATAACATCTTTTATTTCCTTTCTTTCAAAGAATTTATAACCACCATAAAGTTTATAAGGAACCCCATAGGTTATCATCTTTTCTTCTATAACTCTGCTCATTGCGTTAACGCGCA
This sequence comes from uncultured Thermoanaerobacterales bacterium, assembly GCA_900557695.1. Lineage (GTDB taxonomy): Bacteria > Bacillota > Clostridia > Christensenellales > UBA1242 > UMGS2069. The sequence goes on from USTP01000023.1 coordinate 9,260, forward strand.
TTAAAACCGCAAAGTCATTGTAGCTGTAGCCATAATAGCCTACAAGATTTTTTATAGTGCTTGCAACAAACTCTGCTTCTTCTGCTTCGTTATAAAAACTGTTTTGCTCTACTTTTGCCCCCTCGTCATTCTCTGTCCAAAGATTTTTTTCTAAACGGTTATGGTTCTTTTTTATTAGTTTGTTTGCAACATTTAAAATCTTTTTTGTAGAACGATAGTTTTGCTCTAGCTTGTAAATCTTAACGCCCTTAAAGTCATGAGTAAAAGACATAACATTTGTTACATCTGCTCCACGCCAAGAATAAATGCATTGGTCTTCATCCCCAACAACAAAAATGTTGTTGTGTTTCTCGGCAAGAAGTTTAACAATTTCATACTGCGAACGATTTGTGTCTTGAAATTCATCTACATGAATGTATTTAAACTTATTTTGATAATATTCTAAAACTTCTTTGTTTGAAATTAAAAGCTCATAGGTTTTATTAAGAAGGTCATCAAAATCAAGAGCATTACATTTCTTTAGCTCTTTTTCATACTCAATATAGCAGTTTGTTATAACCTCTCTCTTTCGTCTATCGGCAATATTATCCGCATACTCATTTGGGGGAAGCAGATGATTTTTTGCGTTCGAAATATGCCAACAAATAGTGTCGGCAGTTATGTTTGTGTTTTTTGTTTCTAATATCCTTTTAATCGTTCTGGTTTTTTCAACATCAGTGTAGATAGAAAAATTTGAGGTGTAGCCAAGCTTATCTATATCGCGCCTTAAAATTCTAGAGCACATGGCATGAAAGGTGCAAATCCACATTGCATCCACATTTCCAAGCATTTTTTCAAGCCTTTCTCTCATTTCATTTGCTGCTTTATTAGTAAAGGTTATTGCTAAAATATTATATGGTGGAACACCTTTATCAAACACTAGGTGCGCGATTCTATGCGTTAGCATCCTTGTTTTTCCACTGCCTGCCCCTGCCGTAACAAGAACAGGACCATCGCAAACACTTGCAGGTATTCTTTGCTCTTCACTTAAATTATCTAAAATACTACTCACTCGCTTTTCCTTTTCTTTGTGTTAAACTTCAAAAACTTACTTAATTATTTTAACACATTGAAAGTTTTATAGCAAAGTTTTTATTAAACAAAAAACATAAAAAATGTTACGCACCAAAATATACGCTAAGCTATGATTCCCTCTTTGGCGAGTTCTTTTAAAACAAACTTTCTTATTTCTACATATCGCTTGCTTAATTTATACATATATTTTTCTTTTTGTGGCTCATCTAGCTTATCATAAATATCATGCTCTATAATTTGTGCTAAAGGATTTATAACATCAATGTCTTTTAGTAGTATCCTCTTAACTTTATTATATAATGGATCGTCTTGAACCCTTTTCTGCGATGCTATAATTGCATATTGAATTTTGGCGGACAAACATGCCTCGCTATAAGACTTGGTGTCATTTGATATATCCTCTTCACTTTTATTTTCTACAGATATTGCCCTTAATCTATACTTTGCCCTTTGTGCTAATGCTCTTAATGAACTCATTTTATTTTGCTCCTTCAAAAAAATACCCTTAGATATTAGCACACAATTTGTTAGAAAAATTATCAAGTACTAAATAAGCTTTTTTATTATACAATTCATTTATTTGTGACAATTTATTTTAGTTGGTTCGACCTTTTTAACCTAAAGTTATATGCTTTTCAACTTTTCCAAAATTCTTTTTAAATAGCTTTTGGAAATGAAAAATATTAAAGTCAATGAGCAGCAAGTAATATTTTGAAAAGTTCTTGGCAACTTTGACGAATTTTAAAAAATAAAATTAAAAAATTTGAAACAAAACTAAATTGTTGTATATTGAAAAAATAAAACTAGTTTTGTCGATTATTTTCATGTATTTAATTTTCGCAAAAAAAACCACGGCTTAAGCCATGGAAATTTTTTAACCCTTTCTATTTCTCTTTTGGGCAGCTTCAGATTTTTTCTTACGCTTAACACTTGGTTTAACATAAGCTTCTTTCTTTCTTATGTCGCCAATAATACCATCTTTTTGGCATTTACGCTTAAATCTTTTAATAGCGCTCTCTAAGCTGTCTCTTATACACATCTGACGCTGCCGACGATCTTACGCGTGTAGATCT
>USTP01000024.1 GCA_900557695.1 uncultured Thermoanaerobacterales bacterium
AGATGACGTCGAGTCTCGTGGGCTCGGAGATGTGTATAAGAGACAGGTGTATTCCACATTGTTTTCTTTGCATATTCTCATGAAAGCTTCTGATAAATTTTCAATAACATCAAAAGCCATAAGTGGCTCGCCACCAAACCACATAACGTCCATGGCTTTACTGTTTTTTATATGTTCTTTAACAAATTCGATTAACTTGTTTTGATTTTCAACAGACATTTTTCCATTTTTTCTTGATTCAAAACAATATGGACAACGGAAGATACAATTCATAGTTGGGCATATGGTTAATGATAAGTTTAAGTTATCATACTGCATACATTTAAAGTTGTATTTAATAATATCTAATTCATTGTTTGTTTCAACCAAAATGCCTTGCTGAATCAATGAATTAGTAAGTGGCGTTGTTTTGTTATTTCTGACACTTTTTAACATTTGCCTATATTCAATAGGGGATAACTCAACAACGGCATTTGTAAAAGTGTTGTATATAATAAAATCTTTATTATTTTTTATTTTGATATTGTATCTTGAATAAACCATAAAAACTCCTTAAAATGCAAAGATTGAGAATGTGGGTGGGCATTCTCAATCTCTTTAAAATTAGTCAGCCTTGCATCTTTCATGTGAGCAGTGACAATCAGTTGATCTTTCTTTAATTTTTTGATCGAAATGTTTTGTGTTTTTATTGTTTAGTATAACTCTCATAGTCCACCTCCAATAAATTGGAGCCAATCTTACACCCATTAGTGATTGACTTGTTGAGTTACTCAACACGATAATCATATATCATAAGTTAATATTTGTCAAGTTTTGTCCTTGTTGACAATATTTAAAGGGTTTGATATAATATTTTTACATGAGGTGAAATATGTTAGAGGTTAGGAATTTAAGTGTTTCAACACTGGCAGGAAGAAAACTGCTAGAAAATGTAAATTTCACTGCTAATGACGGAGATAAAATTGCAATAATTGGCGAAGAAGGGAATGGAAAAACCACACTACTTAAAGTTATTTATAACCGCAGGGCCATGGAAAAAGATTTTATAATTTCGGGCACAATTATAAATAATTCCAACAATGTTGGTTACTTAGAGCAAATGCTTGACCCAGCTTGGAATCATCTAACAGCTGTTGACTATTTTTTAAGAGAAACGCCTACTTCTGAGCCTGATTATGAAGTTTACAATGATTTTGGAGAATTAGCACAAATTGTTAGCCAGTTTGGTTTAAAAGAGGATTTTCTAGATGGTGTGCAAGAAATAGGAACTCTTTCTGGAGGAGAAAAAGTAAAGCTTCAATTAACTAAGTTAATTTATAAAAAACCAAGTCTTTTGCTTTTAGACGAACCTACAAATGACCTTGATATTAGCACGCTTGAATTTTTGGAAGACTTTATAAATAAAACCAAAAGCCCAATTATATATGTTTCACATGATGAAACTTTGCTTGAAAATACAGCTAATCACATTTTGCATCTTGAACAAATCAAGAAAAAAACAGAGCCAAGGGCAACTTTTGCGGCTCTATCATATGATGACTATGTTTCCACAAGAAGTGCCGCCCTTATAAAGCAAGACCAAATTGCAACTCAGGAGCAAGCAGAAAGAAAAGAGCAGCTTAAAATAACTAATGAAATAAAGGGAAGAATTCAACAAGCTAATCCTGGTAGAACAAACTCTATGAGAGCGATAATTGCAAGAGAAGCAAGGTGGGAAAGAACTGAGGTAACTCAGCATACTGACACTGAAGACAGTATTAAAATGCGATTTACAAATACAATTTCTTTGCCTGCACAAAAAAGGGTTTTAGATTTAAATTTGCCTGTTCTTTCAAACAATGGCAAAGAGCTTGCTAGAAATGTTAAGCTTAGTGTTGTTGGGCCAAAGAAAGTTGTTATTGTTGGAAATAATGGCTCGGGGAAAAGCACACTTTTAAAACAAATTTATAACTATTACATAGATGGCGATATTAGTGGCATTGAAGTTTCCTATATGCCTCAAAATTATGAAGATTTTTTAGATTTGGATAAAACACCTCTAGACTATCTTTGCGAAGATGCATCTAAACAGGAAAGTGAACTAACAAGAACTATTCTTGGTACGCTTAAATTTACCCCTGAAGAAATGCAATCTAAAATTAAAGTTCTATCTGGTGGGCAAAGGGCTAAAATTTATCTAACAAGTTTAATGCTAAGCAAAAGTAATGTTTTAATACTTGATGAACCTACTAGAAATTTAAGCCCATTATCTAATCCTGTTATACGTGAGTTTTTCAAGTCGTATAAAGGGGCTATAATAAGTGTTTCCCACGATAGAAAATTTATTTCTGAAGTATTCAATGAAGTTTATGAACTAACGCCAGGGGGGCTTGTTCGAGATGATGATCTTTTAAAAAAAAACGATGAACCCGAAGCTTAAAGCATAGGCAAAAGCCTGTGCTTTATTTTTTAGCAATTATAATTGTTTTATTCAATATGTCGAGCATATAAAACGCACAAAAAATCTTGGTAAGCCTTGATAGTTTTATTGTTTTTTGATATAATCGTGCTATAATTTGAATTATGATACACATAGACAATGAAATTAAAGATGTTAGGAACATGCAACCGCTTGTTTTAGCCTTTATTGGAGATGCGGTTCATTCGTTGTTTGTTCGTGAAAAAATGGCAAGCAGGGGCGACTTTAAGGTTAACGAACTTAATCGCATGGTTAAAGAAAAAGTTAATGCAGGCATGCAGTGCAGGGTTTTTAAGAGGCTAGAGAGCATGTTAACTGAAGAAGAGCATGATGTGGCTTACAGGGCAAGAAACAGCGTTAAAGGTCAGGGCGCGAAAAACTATTCAGTTGCCGAGTATAACTACGCAACGGCATTTGAAGCACTTATAGGATATTTATATTTATCTAATAAAAGTGAAAGGCTTGAATTATTTTTAAATTTATCTATAGGAGAATGAGAGATGCAGGCAGAGGGTAAAAATCCAGTAGGCGAGGCGCTAGCTTCAAGTAAAACAATTGAAAAACTCTTAGTGCAAGATAAGATTGGCGATACAGCTGTTCGTGAGCTTATTAAAAAAGCCAAAGATAGAGGGGTTTTGGTAGAATTTGTGCCAAAACCAGCGCTAGATAGGCTATCTAAAACTGGGCATCATCAAGGGATTATTGCAATTTTAAGCGAGTTTGAGTACTCTAGTCTTGAAGATGTGATAAATATTGAGGGCAAACGCAGATTTTATATTTTGCTAGACAAGATAACAGACCCGCACAACCTAGGTAGTATTATTAGAACGGCAGAGTGTGCTGGAGTTAGTGCAGTTATAATTCCTGAAAGAGATTCTGCTTTAGTTAACGAAACAGTTATTCGCTCGTCAGCTGGGGCAACAAGCCATGTTAAAGTTTGTAAGGTTAAAAATATAAATGACGCAATTAGAAAATTGAAAGACAATAATATTTTTGTTTATGTTACCGATATGGATGGAGAGATTATGTATCGCTGTAACTTAACGGGGGATATTGCTATTGTTATTGGAAGCGAGGGAAAAGGTGTTTCTTCGCTCACAAGGAGCCTAGCTGATGGAGTGGTTGGTATACCAATGTTTGGTAAAGTTAATTCGCTTAATGCCAGCGTGTCGGCAGGTATTGTGGTTTACGAATCTGTAAGGCAAAGCATTATAAAGGAGAAGTAGATTGAAACATCTAGATGAAGAAGAAATTATAAACAAACTTGTAGACAACTATGCTAGCCTAATCCGTGGAATCTGTAGGCGATTTTATTTGGCGGGCGGAACAAGTGATGACCTTTATCAAGAGGGAATGATTGGGCTTTTAGAAGCGTTTAGGAAGTTTGATGAAAGTAAGGGAACTGTTGGAGATGATTCTTTTAAAAAATTTGCTACCACTTGCATAAAAAGGCAAATTTTAGATGCTATTAAACATGCAAACACTAAGAAAAATCAGCCCCTTAACAGTTCGCTTCCAATTGTTAGGAAAAATGACGAGGATGACGAGTTTGAAATCTCTGAACTTGGTCTTGCTGAAGACCCTGAGGAAATTTACCTGTTCAAAGAAAAGCAAGAAGAGAGGCTTAAAAAACTTGCTGAAAGTTTAAGCGATTTTGAAAAAGTTGTGTTTGAGAACTATTTAGAGGGCTACTCTACGGGCGATATAGCTAAAAAGTTAAATAAAACGCCTAGAAGCATCACAAACACAATACAAAGAATAAAATCTAAAGTTAAGGAGTAGATAATGTATCTTGCACTTTATAGAAAATATAGACCACAAACTTTTGACGAGGTTATAGGGCAGGACCATATTATTCAAACGCTTAAAAATCAAATTATAAGCGATAAGATTGGTCACGCCTACCTTTTCTGTGGAAGCAGGGGAACGGGAAAAACCTCTACAGCAAAGATATTTGCTAGGGCTATAAATTGCGAAAATCCTCAAAAAGGGTCGCCTTGTGGAAAGTGTGAAGTGTGCAAAGCTCTTAGCGGGAATAATATAGACATTTTAGAAATTGATGCTGCTTCTAATAATGGTGTAGATGAAATTCGTGATTTAAGAGAAAAAGTGAAGTATCCTCCAGTTAATGGAAAGTATAAGGTTTATATTGTAGACGAAGTGCACATGCTTTCGCCAAGCGCATTTAATGCTCTTTTAAAAACTCTGGAAGAGCCACCATCGTATGCAGTGTTTATTTTAGCTACAACCGAGGTTCACAAGCTTCCAGCTACAATTCTTTCTAGATGTTTAAGGTTCGACTTTCAACTTGTGTCACTGGCTGGGCTTTGCGGAATACTTAGAGATACTTTTAAAAAAGAGGGTATTACTGCCGAAAAAGAAGCAATAGAAGTTATAGCGAGGGCTGGGGAAGGTAGTGTTAGAGATACGCTTAGCATTGCCGATAGATGCATCTCATATTCTGGGGCAAATTTAACTTATAAAAGTGCAATGGAGATTCTTGGCACAACCGATAAAGAACACTTGTGCGAAATTGCGAACATGATACTAGCAGGAAACCTTGGTGGTTGTTTAAAAGAACTAGACAAGGTTTTGGCTAGTGGCAAAACTCCGCTAGTTTTAAGTAAAGACCTTATAGCGTATTTCCGCGACCTTTTAGTTATATCTACTTTAAAAAAAGAAGCAAAAACTATGGTTGTGGCAACTGAAGAGATGTTTGCTAGAATGGAAAAACAGAGTGAGGATGTTAACTACGATAGAATTATTGCCACAATCTTTTCACTAAGTGAAGTTGAGGCAGAACTAAGATATAGCGTGAGCCCAAGGCTTGTTTTAGAAACGGCAATAGTGAGAACGCTTGAGAGCGTGAGTTTAGAGGCTAGAGTTGAGCGATTAGAAAAAATGCTTGCAGAGGGAGGGCAGATGGCCAAAGGGGCGCTGTTAGAGAATAAAAATGCACAAGCTCCCATAAGTAGCAACGCAGATATTATAGCTCCCAAAAACAATGAAAGTGAGAATGCTATTGGTGGCGAGCTACTTGGCAAACTGCTCGCATATTTGAGGGAACACAAAGATATGAGCCTATTAAGTTGTATTAGGCAAGTTAAGAAAGTTGATGTTAAGAATAAAACGGCGGTGTTTTATGTTGAAGACAAAATAACTCTTGATGTTGTTTTAAGAGATAAGTATAGGCCAATTCTAGATTCATTTTTTGATAACTTAGGGTTAACATATGTGTTTAAAGTTGAAGAAAAGAAAACCAGTGGTGGAGATATTGATGCATTATCTTCGGCGTTAAATGGGAATCTAAAGATAAAGGAGTAGAAAGGTGAGCGAAGAAATTTACAACTTATCAAATGAAGAAATAGAGGAACTAAAGAAGCGTTATCTTATTCCAATTGGAACAAAAGAAAGCTATAAGGAAGATATAGATACTATAATTCAGATGCGCGAAAAGATAAGAAATATTGTTTTAAGTTTTCTTCAAGGTTCAAGAAACGGTGACGCCAAATTTATTACAAAAGGGATAGATCGGGTTTTTGAACTGGCGTATAAATTAGAGGGATACATGAAAAGTAGCCAACCAAGCAATGTTGTAAGAAGAATGCGTTTTGTTCGAAACATTGAAGAAGAGTTTAAAGATGCTTTAAAGCTCTGCGAAAAATCAAATGCCCAGGAGGCTGAAGCAATTTTTGAAACGGTGAAAGATGTTTCGGAATTTTTGCAGCTTGTTGCAAGCAATGCATTACTTGAGGATGGATTGCTTGAAGACCTAGAAAATCAAAATGCAGAGCTTTGTGCAGAGTTTTTAAAACAAGATTTAAAGCGCAATATTCTTAACTTTGTGGACGCTGATAATATTGGTTATGTTGATGCATATTATGTTTTGGCGCACTGCTTAAACCAGGCTGCAGTTAGGTCGAAAGAGTATAACGAGTTTTATAATGAGAATTGTGAAAATTGCCATGTGGATGACTGTATGCTTCATCATTGTGCTATTTTTGAAACTATAAATAGAAAGGGCGATGTAATGCTTGCATATCAAAGACTTGCAGAAAAGTTTATTGCACGCCTTAGGGATGATAAAGTTTTTTCAAGTGATTCGGTTGATAGTAACCTTAGGGTTATAACAAATGAAAAAGTAAAAAGCGTGAGTAGGGAAATATTGACAGATTCCTATCCAGCGTATAAGGCTAAAAGAAAAAACCCACTTATAGATTTGGGCGAGATTAAAAATAAATATATAGATGAAACAAAGGTTAAAGTTTATTTAACAAAATCTTTGAGTTTAGGAAAAGGAATAGACTATAATAACCTTGATGATGTGTTAATTTATCTTTTACTAACAGACTTTGATTATTCTAAAGCAACTGCAAAAAACGAGCATGAAAAGTTTACTAAGGCTTATCAACGATTGCAAATGGAATTGAAAAAAGGTGTTAAGAAAGGCGTTGATTATTTAAACATCAATGATTTGGTTGACAAATATTATGAAAATGGTGCATCATTTGAAAGCAATGAAAGTTCGGATGAACCAGGAGGAGATTAGTTAATGGCAAAGTTTGGTGGTTTTGGTGGTGGAGCAAATAATATGCAAGCTCTTATGCGTCAGGCTCAAAAGATGCAGGAGGAGGCATTGAAGGCTCAGCAAGAAGTAGACGAAAGTGAGGTTGAGGGCACTGCTGGTGGCGGAATGGTTAAAGTTGTTGTAACAGGTAATAAAAAACCTGTTAGCATCACTATTGATAAAAGCGTTGTAGACCCAGATGATGTTGAAATGCTTGAGGACCTTGTTCTTGCAGCATTTAACGATGCTACAGATAAAGCTGACGAATTAAGAAATGAAAAAATGGGTAGATTCGGGGGCTTAATGTAGAGTGGATACCACTAAGTTAGACAGTTTAGAGAAGCTAACTAACGAGTTTAGTAAGTTGCCTGGCGTTGGTAAAAAAACGGCAGGAAGATACGCCTATTTTATTGTTACGGGTTCAAAAGAGGAGGCCGAGGCTTTTGCAAGTGCAATTATTGAAGCAAAAGAGAAAATAAAATTTTGCTCTAATTGTGGAAATTTTGCAGATAGTGAACTTTGTAATATTTGCAAAACAAGAACAGAAGAAACAATATGTGTAGTTAAAGAGCCAAAAGATGTTTTGGCAATAGAAAAGGCGCATAGTTACGAAGGTTCTTATCATGTGCTTCACGGGACAATTAACCCACTGGCTAATGTTGCACCTAAGGATATTAACATAGCTAAACTTATTGAAAGGGTTTCAAAGGGGGGCACAAAAGAGGTTATTCTTGCAACTTCCCCAGATGTTGAGGGTGAGGCAACTGCAATGTATATAGCTTCCCTTATCAAGCCATATGGCGTTAAAGTGTCAAGGCTTGCCCAAGGTTTAGCTGCAGGAACGCAACTTGAATTTGCCGATGAGGTAACGGTGGCTAGGGCTATTAGGGACCGTAAACCCCTCTAGTTTTTTTCGGGCTTATTTCACGGCTCTAAGTGCAGAAACTGCGAAAACCTTGGTAAGTCATTTATGAAAATAAACTCCTTGCCAAGTTTTTCTTGTTTCTTTCTTATAGCAGCAAACTAAGCCCGAAAAAAGTATAGGCCAGCTTATTTCACGGCTCTAAGTATAGAAACTGCGAAAACCTTGGTAAGTCATTTATGAAAATAAACTCCTTGCCAAGCTTTTCTTGTTTCTTTCTTATAGCAGCAAACTAAGCCCGAAAAAAGCTGAGGTGTAGCATATTTTACGGCTCTAAGTGCAGAAACTGCGAAAACCTTGAAATCCTATTTAAAATAAAAAAATTAAAGGCATGGCTTTAGTTGTTTTTGAGTGCATAGTTATTGAAAAATTATTATAATTTGTGTAAATTTTGAAGGAAAGGCAAAATGGATAAGATAGAAAAAGTGTTTATAGCTGGAGGAACAGGATTTTTAGGGTATCCTGTTGCAAAACTTTTTTTAGATAGGGGAGCGAAGGTTGATACCATAGCACTTGAAAATGAGCTTCCTAATTTAGACTTTATGGACAAAAGAATAAACCTTTCATTTGGGAATTTGTTTGAGATGAAAGATGAAGAAATTGCAAAATTGTTTGCTGGCAAAGGTTATGACGCTTTCGTTTATGCGCTTGGACCAGACGATAGAGTAACGCCTAAGGCGCCCGCCTATGAATATTTTCACGAGTTTTTGGTTGAAAAGTGTTATAACGCTATAAAACTTGCAAAAAATGCAGGAGTTAAAAAGGTTGCAATTCTTGGCTCATACTTTGCTTATTTCAACAAACAATTAAATGGTAAACTAGAGAAATATCATCCATATATTCGTGCAAGGGTAGAGCAGGAAGAAAGGTGTTTGTCGCTTGCAGATGATAATTTTACTGTTTGTATACTTGAGCTTCCCTACATCTTTGGAGTGGGAGAAAATAGAAAGCCTATTTGGAAAGATAGCTTCTTAAAATACTTTGATGGTTATAAAAAGGTATTTTTCCCCAAGGGTGGTGGAACTGCGATAATAGAACGAGGCGGAGTTGCCGAAGCTGTTTATGCTTGTTTAGCACTAGGTAAAACTGGAACTTTTCCTATAGCGTCTGATAATATTAGCTATAAAGAGATGCTGGAAATTATGCTAAAGTCTTTGAATGACAATCGCAAAATAGTTGAGCTTCCTGCGTTTTTATGCGCTTTAGGCTCAAAAGGCTTGGTTAAAAAACATAAAAGAGAGGGAAAAGAAGCAGGGCTATATTATCCAAAACTTATGAATGGGGTTTTAAATAAGAAATTTTACATTGATGTAGAAAAGTGCAAAAATAACCTTAATTTTAACGAATTTGGCTTTAATTGTGGTGAAAATGCAAGAGAAGCTATTAAAACAACAATGAAAAGTTTGGCATAATAAGAAAAACTAGTTAAATACTATATGTATGTCGTATTATAATTATCATGCAATGGTAAAAAAACTTATAAAAGATGGCGAACTTATAGATTATAAAATTTGTAGCAGTTATAATAATATTTCTCCTGCGTTAGTTTTATATTTTAAATCACATAAACCAATGCCTATAAGAGATTATAGATGGCAAGAATATTTCGATTTAATAGATAAATACTATGTCAATAAAAAATAAGAGTATAAAACTTGGTTAAAAAGATATAATTAGTTTTGAGGTGAAAAGAATGAAAAAAATTATATCTTTTATAATCACATTATCTGTAATTTTAAGTGCGGGGCTTTTTATTGGTTGTGCAAAAACTAGCGTAGATATAGAGGGCTTTCGCTTTACTTATGAGAAAAATTCGGCACAAAAAATAACCTCTGAAAATCAAGAGTTTATCACATTAAAGCTAAATGTGAAAAATACTACGAGTGAAGTTAAAAATATTATTAGCGATGATTTTGTGTTAAAACAAGGGGATAATATAGTTAGCGATGAAGTTTTCTTTGGCAACAATATTATTGACCAAATGGACAATGAGTCGTTAGAGGCTATGGATGATGAAGATATGGTTATACATATAAAAACAATCTCTAATATTGGGGGCGAATACCAATTATATTATAGAGATAGTAAACTTTTGAATTTTAAACTGTAGAAAAAAGGACAAAATATGGATAATTTTTACAAACTTGTTTACGATCATGTTAAACTAATCCCCATGGGCAAGGTTGTAACCTATGGGGAGATTGCTCGCGCGTGCGGTAACCCTAGAGCGAGCAGGGTAGTTGGATATGCGCTTCATCGTAACCCAGAACCGCAAACTATTCCTTGCCATAGAGTAGTTAATAGGGATGGTAAACTTGCAGACAGTTTTGCCTTTGGCGGGGCCAATGTTCAAAAGAAATTGCTGCAAAATGAAGGCGTTAAAGTGACCAAAAACAAGGTAGATCTATCAATTTATGGCTTTTATTTCTGGTAAAACCATAATAAAAAACCACCTATTTAAGGTGGTTTTTTTAATATTTATATCTTGCTAATGCTATTGCAAGAGAACCAGGCCCAATGTGGCATGAAACGCTTAAGGATAAAGGGTCTACTCCGAGAATTTCCATGTTTGGAAATTCCTGCATAATTTCTTCTTTAAACTTGTTTGCAGCCTCATAGTTGTCTGTATATGCAACGGATAGGGCAAGTTTACCTTCTTTTGATAGGTCTGAAAAACGCTCTTCAATGTCTTTTTTAATTGCTGCTATCATACGATGCTTTGCTTGGTTCATATTCATAACCTTCGCGAATGCGTCTAGCTTTTCTCCATGAATCTGAAGAATTGGTTTTATTTTTAGAAGTGTTGCAATCGCTGCTGCGGCAGGTGTTACCCTTCCACCACGTTTAAGATATTTTAGCGTTTCTACCGTTATGTAGATGCTAGAGTCCATCTTGCTTGCTTCAAGGTAGTCTTTAATTTCCTTTGCTGTTTTACCTTGCTTTATTAAATCTAATGCTTCATAAACGCTTGCTTTTTGCGTTACAGAAATTCGTTGGTTGTTTACAACAAAAACCTTGCCCTTGAAGTTTGCCTCTTCGGCAAATCTAGTGCTAGATGCACAAGATTCACTTAGCCCACTAGACATTGGTATATGAATTATATAGTCGTAATCTTTTAAAACTTTTTCCCATAGTTCAGTTACTTCACCATACGATGGTTGAGATGTTGAAATTTTAACATCGCTTTTTAGTTTTTCATAAAACTCTTCTTGAGTTAAATTTATGTCTTCATAATAGTCGCTGCCATCAATTATAAAAGGCATTGGCAAAACAAAAAGATTGCCCTTAGCTTCTTTTTGCGTTATTCCTGAATTACTATCTGTTACAACTGCAATTTTTTCCATAATACTCCTCATAAGAATTTCAACAAGTGTTGATTTTTATTTACGACTTATATTATAATAGTGTTGCTATTTTTAAGCAATTATAT
>USTP01000025.1 GCA_900557695.1 uncultured Thermoanaerobacterales bacterium
ATCTACACGCGTAAGATCGTCGGCAGCGTCAGATGTGTATAAGAGACAGCTTTTTTATTTAGTTAAATTTGTTTTTAATGGTAGCTTTGATTTTATCTGTTTTTCTTCTTTTCTCTTGTAGTAGCCATTCACAAACAGCTTGCAAATTTCAACAAGCGGTATTATAGATATGCTTGAAGCTACAACTATTAGCCACTGCGTAATATTGAGAGGAACTATTCCAAAAGCTATTTGAAGGAAAGGCACAAATGCAACAAGCAAAATTAGCATTAAAAGCCCAAGAAAACTTAAATTAAAACTTAAATTGTTAAAAATGTTTATTTTAAATATACTTTCTTGCGTTTTACAATTTATTGCGTGAATTATCTGCATTAGGCATATTATTAAAAATACCATTGTTGTTGCAACTTCGCCACCATATTTGTTTACACCAAACACAAAAACAACTAGCACAAGTAGGGTTTGAACAAAGCTTTGGTATAGTATGCTTGTTCCAATTCTGCCTGAAAACAATGTTTCTTTAGGGTTTCTAGGGGCTTTAAGCATAACATCTTTCTCGGGTTTTTCTAGACCCAGAGCGAATGCGGGGAAACTGTCGGTTACAAGGTTTATAAATAGAATTTGTGAGGGGAGTAAAAACACGCTGTCCCGCATCACTATAGTTGCCACGAATATGCCAAGAACTTCAACTGCATTTGTGCTAAGTAAAAACAAAATAATCTTTTGAATGTTTGAATATATTGTTCTGCCTTGCTTAATGGCAACAATTATTGTTTCAAAGTTGTCATCAGTTATAATAAGGTCGGCAACGCTTTTGGTTACATCTGTTCCCGTTATTCCCATGCAGGTGCCAATGTCGGCCGCCGATAGGCTTGGGGCATCGTTAACTCCATCGCCAGTCATGGCAACAATATTACCGCTATGTTTAAACGCTTTAACGATTTTAACTTTATGCTCAGGAGTAACTCTTGCAAAAACCGAGAAGTTCGCTATAATTTTTGAAAGGTCTTTAATAGAAAGTTTATCAAGCTGAGCACCTGAAAGAACTTCTTTTTTGCTTTTAGCAAGCCCAAGTTCTTTTGCAATTGCAAATGCGGTTTCTGGGTGGTCGCCAGTTATCATAACAGGTTTTAGCCCTGCTTTGTGGCATTTTTTTATAGCAGTTTTTGCTTCAGGGCGAGGGGGATCTATAATTCCAACAAGCCCTATAAATGTTAAATTTTCCTCTTTTTCATCAGTATAGTGAGGCATTTTTGCGCTTTTATAGGCAACAGCCAAAACTCGCTCTGCGTTTTTACCAAGTGTTTCAATGGCTTTTTCAAGCTCTGCTTTGCGCTTATCTGTTAAAGCCTCTTCTTTTCCGTTTATTAAAATGCTAGAACATTTGCTAATTAAATAATCATAAGCGCCCTTTAAAAACATTTGGTTGCCGTTTTCTGTTTTGTTTATTGTGCTCATTATTTTTCTTGTAGAGTCGAAGGGGAATTCAAACAGTCTGGTGCAGGTTTTTATGTCGGTAGCAAAACTATCATAACTACCTAGAGTTAGCCTTAGAAGTGAGGTTTCGGTAGCATCGCCTATAATGTTGCCATTTGAGTCGATTTGAGCATTATTGCAAAGCGTTATTGCTCTGTAGAGCAGTTTTGTTTCATTGTTTTTAACTGAAAATGAGGAAGACAAAGAGTTGTTAACAAAAATATGCTTTACTATCATCTTGTTTTGCGTTAGAGTGCCAGTTTTGTCTGAACATATCACATTACAGCAACCTAGCGTTTCAACCGAGCTTAGTGTTTTAACAATGGCTCTGTGTTTTGCAAGACGCTCAACCCCAAGAGCCATAACAATAGTTATAACGGCGGGCAGGCTTTCAGGAATGGCTGCAACGGCAAGAGCTATAGCTATTAAAAATGCGTCTAGAAAAGAAATATTTTTTGAAAAAAGTATTTCAATTAAAAACACAACGGCAACAATCAACAAAACCCCAAAGGTTATAACTTTGCCAATTTTATCAATATTTTTTTCGAGGGGCGTTTTCTCTTTAACCGAGGATGACAGCATTTTTGCAATCTTTCCCATCTCGGTTTGTTTGCCAACTTTTGTTACTATACCTTTTGCTGTGCCGTAGGTGCAAGCAGTTCCTGCAAAGCACATAGTTTCTTGTTCGGCAAGTGGGGTTGAATCTTTAATATGCGCTAGTGCATTTTTAAAAACGGCATGACTTTCGCCAGTTAGTGTGCTTTCGTCACACTTAAAGTTGTTGGTTTCGGTAAGCCTAATATCGGCAGGAATATAATCGCCAGCTTTAAAAGTTACTATGTCGCCAACAACCAATTCTTCTGTTGGGATTTTTGTTAGAAAACCATCACGATATACCTTTGTAAAGGGTTCAGTTTTCTTGTTTAAAAGAGCAATGGCGTTGTCGGCACGCTTCTCTTGAACAACGCCTATTATTGCGTTTAAAATTACTATAATAAAAATTAGTCCGCCTTCAAAAAGGTCGCTATATTCGTGCTTTACAAGTGACACAATGGTAGATATCACTGCAGAAATTAGCAAAACTATAACCATTAGGTTTTTAAATTGCGCAAAAAACCTTTTTATGTAGGAGGGCTTTTTTTGAGAGTCTAATTTATTTTCGCCAAATTTAGTAAGGTTTGCCTTTGCTTGCTGAGTGCTTAGTCCCTGTTCACTAGAACCATAAGTTTTATAAAGTTTTTCAACGGGCTCGTTATATATTGCCATAAAATCTCCTTATATGCTTGTTAAAGTATATTTGGTGGCTTGCATTTTTATGATTTAATTCTAGGTGGGGTATTGAAAATCTATTTGGCGTGTGCTAAACTTTTTACAGGGGGTTAATTATGGCAGTATTCTATACAAAGCATCTTGAAATTGAAAATATAAACGACCTTGAGGAGTATATTTTCCCTTGTCTTAGAAAAATGTATCCTAATTATTTCGATTATTACCTTTTGAACACTGAAGGTAATGAAATGGTGGCATCTGTTAATGGCATACCCTTTTCAATATACTATGAAAGAGGAAAAAGGCTGTCGCTTGCTGTTAGGATAGAATATAGAGAAAAAGGTGAAAAACTGCTTAGTAATATTAAAAGAATTGTATCGCCAGTTATGTGGTACATAGACCCTAGTATTAAAAAAGAGCATATTTTCACTTCTCCTATTGTTTCTTACGAGGCGGATGGGTGTTTGTTTAACGAGTGGGAGCTTTCAGACCCTGTGGGCAAACTTAAAAATATTGCACTTGAGTATGCTTGTGGTGAAGAATTCGAAAATCTTGAGATATTATACCCTGGCTACACTCTAGAAGATTTGCAAAAGCTTTTAAAGTACGGCGAATATATAGAGTTTTTGCCAGATAACGAAATTGAAGAAGTGAATAACCTAAAAGAGCTAGAGGTTTTTTACTATATAGATATGCTTTGCATGAAGCTTGACAATATTCCTAAAGATATAGACTCGCCTAAACTTAGATTAGAGGAAGAAAAAACATATTTTGTTTTGGCATATTTAATTCAAAGAACAAAAGAGTTTGGCGTTAAGGTAGAAAAGCCTTCTCTAGAGTTTATAGACCCTGGCGTAGAGTTTGAGGCTTGGATGAGGTGGTGGCGTGAAGGCATTGCTTCACTTACTGATGAAGAAATGGAAAAGTATAGAATAAATGATGAAGAATTTGATACAAGCTTTCGCCCAAGTGGGGATTTTCATAGCCTTATTGGTGAGGTTATTGAGGAAAGAAAAATTATAGCCGAGATAGAAAGCGGCTCAAACTTAGACGCAGGAAAGGAATAATATAGGTAAAATAAAGATGCACTCGCTTGAAAGGCGAGTGTTTTTTATGCTTGTTAGGATTTTTTGATTGTAAAATTTAGCAGAATTGAAGCGGGTTTTGTAAGAATTTGTAGAAAACACTCTTTAAAACCTATTTTTGTAAAATTTTGAAAGAAAATTTTGGGTGGCGTAGAAAATATTTTATGGTGTTTATGATGACTGCACTAAAGGCTAATTCGACATATTTCGACAGATAAACATAAGAATAAAATATATAAAAAGCAGGGGAAAACCTCTGCTTTTTTGGCAAATAAAAACGCAGCAGTGGAGAATTGCTGCTCTACAAATGCCTTTGTTTTATGTTATTTTTACTTTTTAAATAACAATAGAAACTTTTGAAATTTTCTAAGCTAGGCTAGCTTAACTTTCGAGGCTGAACATAAGAAATAGTTTAAATAGCCGCGTTTTGGCTAAATTTTTTCTACAAATTATCGCTATGGTTTTGCTCTTCATTTGATTTGTAGGTAAGGTTTAGGGCAGATTGCAGTTTGCTTAGCGGAACTATCTCTACGCCTAGCGATTTAATTTCTTCAATAGAGTCGGCTATGGCTTTGGCGGTAACTTCGCCACCATGAACCCCCACGTGGCCTATAACTATAGCGTAACCTCGGTCTTTGGCTAGATTTGCCCCAATCATCAAGTGGTTTTTAACGCCCTCGTAACTTTTAGCACCTTTTGGCTCTAAAAACTCATCTCTGCCAAGGTATAAAATATGCTTTTGGCTGGCAACCTTATCGCCAACTGTGCCCTGGTGGGTTCGGCTATCTACAAAGGACAGGTTGTTTTCTATTGAGTAGTCGAACAAGTAGCCCATAACCTCGCTGTTTTGACAAACCCCAGAGCCTATATGGATGTTGAACCCTTTTGCCATAGGAACGCTTTCAAAGGCTTTATCTAGTTTTTCGTAAATCTGCTGTTTACTATCGCCAAGGGCGATATAGTAGGTTCCATACCAATTTAGTGGTAGATTTACGCACGCTTGCATGGGCATATGAACTATAACCTCTTTGCCACTTGCTATTGCATCTTGTGCGTTCTTTTCGGTGTTTTCTAGGTTTGGCATTATTGCACAAGTTAAAGGGGCGTCTATTTTAAGCATGGTTTCAACGCCGGCTTGCTCGTAGCCACCAAAGTCATCTATTATTATTGCAAGCATGGGTGAGGGACTCTCACTTTTGGCGGTAGCTGCGTCTTTGATTGGAAACAGAGTAAGCAAGCTAAATAGGGCAACTATTATAAGTGAATATAAAATTTTAAATGTATTCTTTCTCATGCTCTTAGTTTTTGTTTGGTTTTATTATTTTATACATGGTTTGACACTGGCTTTATAAGTGGTGTATATTGTTTTTATGATTTTGAAAGGCGAAGTTAAAGATATTATCTTTAGAAATAATGAAAATGGATATACCATTCTTGAAATAGGTCAGGGGATGGTTTCTTCTATTGCCACTGGGAAATTTCCTGTGGTTGGCGTTGGGGAAGAGGTGGAACTTGAGGGTAGCTATGAGGTTAACCCCAAATACGGAAAGCAATTTGTGGCAAGCAGCATAAAAATAAGCGAGCCAACAAGCGAAGAAAGCATTATAAAATATCTATCTTCTGGGCTTATCTCGGGCGTTGGAATTGTTACGGCAACAAACATTGTAAAAAAGTTTAAATCGAGCACGCTTGAGGTTATAGAAAAAGAACCTAAAAGGCTTACAGAGGTTAAGGGTGTTAGCGACCGCAAGGCCCTTGAAATATATCAAACTTATCAAGACATTAAAAAAATGCAAAGGGCAGTTATGTTTTTGCAAAAGTATGACATAACAATTAACATGGCTGTAAAGATTTACGAGGTTTATAAAGACAGAACTGAAAGCATATTAACTAAAAACCCCTACAAACTTGTTGAAGACATTGAGGGCATTGGCTTTAAAACCGCCGATAGAATCGCCTCTAAGATGGGTATAAAAGAAGATAGCAATTTTAGAATACGCGCTGGAGTTTTGTATTGTTTAAACGAGTTTGCCGAAAAGCAGGGAAGCACGGTTATAGCTAAAAACAAGCTAGCGGAAAACACCCTGGGGCTTCTTTCCTTGCCAAGTGAATATGAGGGCGAAATTCTAAGCATAATAACAAATCTTGAAATAGAGGGGCTACTTAAAAGCACCACGCTAGAAGACGAGCAGGCAGTTGCAATAACTAAGCTTTACAACATGGAAAAATATATTGCCTTTAAACTGAAACAGCTTGTTAATTCTGCAGGCGAATTTCATGCCGATTTCGAAACCGAGATTTTAGAGTTTGAAAGGGTTAACAAAATAAAACTTCACGAGAGCCAGAAAAAAGCTATAATCACAGCCACTAGCGAGGGCGTGTCGGTTATAACTGGTGGGCCAGGAACAGGGAAAACAACTATTATTAAAGCAATTTTGAATATTTTAGAAAATCATGGTCAAAGAATAACCCTTTTGGCCCCAACAGGCAGAGCGGCAAAGCGCATGGAAGAGCAAACAAAAAGGGTGGCGTCTACCATTCATAGGGGGCTTGAAATGGGCTATAATGGAGGCAGGCTTTCTTTTAGCAGAAATGAAAATAACCCTTTAGAAACTGATGTTGTTATAGTAGACGAAGTGAGTATGATAGATATTTTTGTTGCGTCTGCACTTTTAAAGGCGTTGCCTCTTGGCACAAAGCTTATCTTAGTTGGAGATAAAGACCAGCTTATGAGCGTTGGCGCAGGAAATGTGCTTGCCGATATTATTGGTTCGGGGGAAATAACCACAATTGAGTTAACTCAAATTTTCAGGCAGGCAGAAACAAGTAATATTATTGTTAATGCCCATAAAATAAACAACGGCGAAATGCCCGACCTAGGCGCCAAGAGTGATGACTTTTTCTATTCTTCCTCTTTTGTTCCAGAAGAGGTGGCGAAGGAAATTGTAGATATGTGTAGCACTAGAATACCAAACTATAATAAAGCCATAAAAAGTGAGAACATTCAAGTTATTGCACCAATGAAAGCGGGGGTTGCAGGAACCAATAATCTAAATGCTATTTTAAGAGAAAGGCTAAACCCTAAAAGCGAGCAAAAGGCAGAAATAGAACTACACAAAACAATCTTTCGCGAGGGCGACAAGGTTATGCAAACCTCAAACAACTATGAGCAGGAGTGGATAAAAGAAGAGAATGGGGTTTTAGTTAGCGGAATGGGCGTGTTTAATGGTGATATAGGCTATATAGACCAGATAAACACAAAGAGCGGTGAAGTTTATGTTAATTTTGATGATGGTAGGCGTGCAGGCTACTCGATTGTTGAGCTTGAAGATTTAGTTCATGCCTATGCAATAACTATTCATAAAAGCCAGGGTAGTGAGTTTGATGCGGTTATTATTCCTATACTTGGCGGAAACCCTATGCTTTATAATAAAAATCTTCTCTATACGGCTGTTACAAGGGCTAAAAAGATGGTGGTTTTAATTGGTAAAAAAAGCAATATTTACCATATGATTAAAAACAACTATATGGTTACAAGAAACACGCTTTTGAAAAGATTTTTGTTAGAAAACAACACAATTTTGTAATAATTTTACATTTTTGCTTATAAAATTTACTGAGGTGATTTTATGAGCGAACAAGAAAAAGATAAAATAAAACAAAACCATGTGGTTACTATAGACAATAGAAAAAAGATGATGCTAACTGGCATAGTAGAAGTTGTTAGCGCAACCGACAAAACAGTGCTGGCAAAAACTGGCGACAAGCAGGTTAGTGTGCTTGGTGGCGATCTTAGGGTGGTTAAGCTTAGCTTAGAAGAAGGCGTTTTAATATTAGAGGGAACTATAGATTCATTAAAGTATGGCGAGCTAAAAAGTGGCAGGTCGCTAATAAAAAGGATATTTAAATAGCAAATGAGCGCAACCTTTTCTGTTATGATTTTGCTGGTTTTTGGTGGCTTTATAGCGGGCATTATTTATGATGTTTTCTCTATCATTAAGTTTATTGCTAAAGGCAACCTTATAGCAGTTATATTTAAAGACATTGCCGTGTGTTTGCTTTCTGGTTTTATATTTATTCACTGCATTTTTGCCTTTAATTATGGTGTTTTTGCGTTTTTTGAAGTGCTTTCTTTCGTGGTTGGTATATGTTTTGAACAGATTTTTGTTAAAAATTTAATTGCCAGCCCTATAAAACTAGTGTATAATAAAATCACTTTAAGGAAAAACAAAACTAAGAAAAGTTGAAAATCAAGCGTGAGTTTTATAGGAGGGCAGGGTTATGACGCAAGCAAAACTATCTAATATTGTTAAAATTGTTACAGTTTTTGCAACAATACTTTTGCTAGTGCTAGTTTGCATTGTTTGCTATCAATATGTGAGAATTAACTCGCTTTCAAGCAAAAGTGCTTCGCTTGACGCTAAAATTGCCGAGCTTAGTATAACCCAGGCAAACCTAGAAGAAGGAATTGAAATTCGCTCTACCGATGCCTATGTAGAACAGCAGGCAAGGGAGCAGCTTGGTATGATTAAGTCAGACGGCGAAGTTGTTTATGTTGTGAAATAAATAAGTTTATAAAAACCACCAACTTAATGTTGGTGGCTTTTTCTTTGGTAGTCCCAAGGAGAGTCGAACTCCTCACTTCGCCGTGAAAGGGCGATGTCTTAACCGATTGACCATGGGACCATATTTTCTTGGTAGCGGCAGTGGGATTTGAACCTACGACCTACTGGGTATGAACCAGGCGCTCTAGCCAACTGAGCTATGCCGCCACAACCGTATAAACTTGAACGCTTTCACATTTTATTATATTTGGCGGTGTTTGTCAACACTTTTTTGTTTTTTATATATAAATTATAGTTGAGTTCACACGGAGGTTGCTCTATGTTACATTATTATTTTTAAACACTTTAAAGCAGAACTTTAAGCCGTTTTCTTCTTTAACTTCACTAGACGAGATTTCTTCCCAGTTTTCAAGGGCTTCTATGTTTTTAATAAATGTGTCGGCGGGGGCTGTTTTGTAGATTTTGGTTATATATGCCTTATCGCAGTAGTCTAAAAGAAGATTATAAACGCTTGCCCCACCACAAACAAAAACATCTTCCTTATTAAACTCTTTAACCTTTTCTAAAAGCTCCTCTAGTGAGCGAACAATTATTATGCCATCTTCATTAAAGCTAGGGCTGCCACTTAAAACTATAGTTGTGCGGTTTGGAAGCGGGCGTTTTGGGAGAGAAAAATATGTTTTTTCTCCCATAATTACCACCCTGCCAGTTGTTTTTTCTTTAAAATACTTTAAATCGGCAGGCAGATGAAAAAGCAAAGAATTGTTTTTCCCAATGCCATAGTTTTCGCTAACTGCAACAATTAAGTTCATTTATTTCTCCTTAAAAAACTAGATTGCAACTTCAATTTTGTATTTTTTATCATTGTATTTGTAGTTTTCAAACTTAAAGCTATCCACCTTAAAATCGTAGAAATCTTTAACATTTTCATCTACTATAAATTTAGGAGCTTTATATTGTTTATGCTTTATTATTTCTTTAACAATAGGAATATGCCTATCATAAATATGCGCATCGGCTATAACATGCACAAGCTCGCCAACTTCTAGCCCACTGGCTCTTGCAAACATATGCACAAGCACTGCATATTGGCAAACATTCCAGTTGTTTGCAGTTAGCATATCTTGCGAACGCTGATTTAAAATTGCATTTAGTTTATTGCCTGTAACATTAAAGGTTACAGAATATGCGCAAGGGTAGAGGTTCATCTCGTTAAGGTCGGCATGGTTGTAGATATTGGTCATTATTCGCCTAGAGGTTGGGTTGTTTTTAAGGTCGAACAAAACCCTGTCTACCTGGTCGAACATTCCTTCTTTATACTTATGCTTAACGCCAAGTTGATAGCCATAGGCTTTGCCAATGCTACCGTTTTCATCTGCCCAGCTATCCCAAATGTGGGAGGCAAGGTCTTTTATATTGTTGCTCTTTTTTTGCCATATCCAAAGAAGCTCGTCTATGGCGTTTTTGTAGCCAGTTTTTCGAATGGTTATAATAGGGAACTCTTTAGACAAATCATATCTATTGACAATGCAAAACTTTTTTATGGTGTGAGCAGGAGTTCCATCTTTCCACTTAGGGCGAACAGGACGGTCGGTGTCGAAAACTCCGTGCTTTAAAATGTCTTTAATGTTCTTAACAAAAACTTTATCTGCGTAACTCATAACTTTTCTCCTTTTGTTTAATTTTTATTGTATTTCTCGTGCAAAATTAGTGTGTTTTCCATGAGGCATGCCACGGTTAGTGGTCCCACACCTCCAGGAACTGGGGTGATATATGAAGCAATATTTTTAACGCTCTCAAAGTTCACATCGCCTTTTATTCCATGTTCAGTTCTGTTTATACCAACATCTATGACAAAGGCGCCTTGCTTTACAAAGCCATTGGTTATAAACTCTTGTTTTCCTATGGCAACAACCAAAATATCTGCCTGATTTGTTATCTCTTTTAAATTTTGGGTTTTGCTGTGGCAAAGAGTTACCGTTGCGTTTTCCTGCTCTAAAAGCAGGGCAACACTTTTGCCAACAAGCAGGCTTCTTCCAATAACAACAGCTCTTTTGCCAGATATTTCATAGTTTTCAGATTTTAGTATTTTTATAATTCCAGTTGCCGTGCATGGGGCGATGATGCCAGTTTTTGAAAACAAAGCCCCAAGGCTAGGGTTTGTTAAACAGTCTACATCTTTTTCAGGCGCAATTTTGTTTATGGCCTTGTTTTCATCAAGGTGAGATGGAAGCGGAAGCTGAAGAAGAATACCAGAAACAGCCTTGTTTTGGTTTAACTTTTCTATTTCATTTAATAGCTCTTGCTCGCTTATATTTTCTTTTAAACGAACTATTTTTGAAGAAAGCAAACATTCTTCACAAGCTTTTATTTTAGAGCGAACATAAATCTCGCTTGCGCTATTTCCTTCAACTATTATGCAAGCAAGGCAGGGCACTGCTTTCCCCTTGTTTATAAAATTTTCTTGGACTTTATTTTTAACGCTTTCTCTTATTTCTTTTGCTAATTTTTTACCATCTATTATCTCTGTCTCTTATACACATC
>USTP01000026.1 GCA_900557695.1 uncultured Thermoanaerobacterales bacterium
TATAAGAGACAGCTTTTATCTAATTCGTTAGCTTTCATAATTTCCTTCACAATTTATTTTTTTAACAAAAAAACCCATGAAAGCAAGCACTAACTTCTTTCAATGGGCTTATTTTTTTGATTATTTATTAAACTAGCTATTTATTTTCTTCTTTTTTATCTTCTTCTTTCTTAGCTTTCTCTTTTTTAACTTTTTCTTTCTTTGCTTTAGCCGCCAGTTTTTTTGCTGTTTCAGCAGGTGCAGGCGAGTTGTTTTTGCTTAACTTTAGTTTATCGTTTGTTGCTTTAAGCTCTAGTAAATATTTATGCAACTCAATACCAAGAAGGTAGTATGAATAAACACAAACTGCTAAGCAAACAATAAGCGATAGTGCCGACAATGCAACATATCTAACAGGAGTGCAAACAAGCACTATTGCCACAACCATTATAAGCACAGCAAACACAATTAGAGGTTTTATTACACCCCTTTTGCTAATTTCTACAAGTTCTGCAGTAGATAAACTCTCGTTGTGCTTTAATGCTGAGTTTTCTTTTATTCGCTCTAGCGTTAAAACAAGCGCAAACAAAACAAACACTATTCCACAAAGTATCACAATTAAAGACACGAAGTTAATAGGAAGCCTTGTTATAATAAGCATAGCAACGCTAAGAAGCAATGTGTGGAGCAAGCTAATCATAAGCGAAAGCCCCGCAATAATGCCATATCTTATCCAGCCTGCAACAAACACAACCAAAAGCAGGCAAATTATTGACACACTTGTCCAAATAACTGCCCTATTTGTCACTGTTCCATTTATAGTAGCAAACTCGGCAATATTAGCTTCGTCAATGCCAAGTTCTTCTGCAATTAGAGTTCTTATATCTGCCTCGTTTTCAATGCTTTTTTCTGCAACTCTAACAACAATCAAAGTGTCGGTATATTTGTCTTCAACAAACACTCTTTCACTTCTTAGATTATAGGTTTTTAAAACATCTTCAATTTTGTCTACCTGAGAACTAATATTTTCTTTAGAAGATACAGTTACCTCTATCTGCGTTCCCCCGCCTATGTCTGTTCCAAGGTTAATGCCAACTGTTAGCGATAAAACAACTGCAACAACAATCACAACAAAAGAAATAACTGCATATAGCCAAAGAAGAGATTTTTGCTTTTTCATTTACTTGTCCTCCTTAGCTTTAAGTTTGCTATCAAGCCTGTAAGGCTTGGTTGCTCCATCGTTAAAAGCCTCGAAAATTTTAATAAATCCTGGAAGCATAATTAGTGAACTAAATAGCGACAAGCATGAGAAAATGCAAGTGATTAAGCCAAACACTCTCAATTCCCCACTGGCTACTATTGCCACTATACCAAAAATGATTGTAAGGGCAATGCCAGTAGCTAGAATGCTAGCTATAGATTTTTTAAAGCCACTTTCAAATGATGCAGCAATGGTTTTACCTTGCCTGTATTCTTCTTCAAATCTAGACACAAATATTAGCGATGATACAATTAAAATTATGTAGCCAAAGGCAATTGCAATTAGGCTAGAAAAACTAATTTCTATCCAAGGCAAAGCCCAAATTAAAACAACAGCTATAATCGAGTCAAACAAAATTGCAATAAGCTCAAACAACCCTATAATTCCATATTTTATTGCCATATATGCAATACCAAGCACTAACGCAAACACGATCGCCAAAATTCCAACAACTTTTGTTATTGAAGAGTTAAATCGTGAGCTAGCTGTATCTGCCGTCATGTTGCCATTTGTTAGAGTTGAACTCATGGTGTTAATAGTAACCGTGTCTGAATTTAAAGCAACTTCCATAGAGCCTAGTCTAACACGCATTGCAAAGTCTTCCGCACTATCATAGTCTGTAAAACTTAGAGGCATTGAAGATGACGCCGTTGCACTAGTTGAGTCAAAACTAGTCATAGTTTCCCCACCCATACAAACATAAATAGTTTCTGTTGCCTCTAAAAGCTCGGCATAGGCAGCCTCGCCAGCAGAGTTGAAGTTAACAACAACATAAACAGACGAGTTGTAGGTGTTAAGCTCAACGCTTTCAACATGGTCTTTACCATTTATATATGTATCGTCTTCGGATGAAGTGCTTCTAAGCTCAAACACACCAACGCCAATAGCCGATAGTAGCGAGTAGGAATCTTGTAGCGACCCGCCTTTTAAAGGATATCCTATTTCAATTCTAATTTTATCATTATTTATAGCAAATATATTCGAGCCAGAATATCCTCTATCTTCCAAAACGCCTTTGATTGTGCTAATGCTTCTATTGATTTGGTTGGTTGTATACTCCCCGTCTAAATCATACTCAGCATAAACACCGCCACCAAGATCGGTAGACACATTGATAGAACCCAAAAGCGAAGTAAATGTGTAGGCACCAGAAGAGATTGGAACAAATGTAAACAAAGTTCCAATAACAGCTGCTATAACAATAAGTACAATAAATATTTTTGCTGTTTTCTTTTTTATGGGTTTCATGCTAATATCGTCCTTACATAAAATTCATTTTGTCTAATTATACAATATCTCCCAAACCGAGGTCAATCTTTTTTCAAAATTATTTAAAGCTTATCATATATTTTAAACTTTCCTATTTATATATATCGCCACGCCGCGTTTCGTCAAAGTTTGCACTAAAATAAAGTTATAAAATACATGCTATCTCCATATATATTTACCATAAAAGAAGGGAGTTAAACAATGAGAACTAAAACTAAAAGCAAAGAAAGAAGTGAAGCCTCTTTGGCTATTTTAAAATATATAAAAAGCCTGCTTATATCTTTAATTATAACTTTTGCCTGCATTATTTTATTCGCCTTTATTATTAAATGGTCATCACTGCCAGACAGCGTAATATCCCCCGTGAATTTGGTTATAAAAGGTGTTAGCGTTTTTGTGGGGGCACTTGTTTTAACTAAAAGTTCAACTAAGGGAATTGTTAAGGGGCTAATTTTTTCAGTTATTTACTCACTTGTTTCTTTTAGTGTATTTTCAATACTCGCAGGAGAGTTTGTTTTAGGGCTTGGGCTTGTTGCCGACTTCGCTTTCACAGCCGTTGTTGGCGCCATTGCTGGAATAATTGGAGTTAATATAAAAAAGAAAGCGTAATTGAAAAAATCATAAAGGCACGGCTAATTTATAGCGTGCCTTTGTTGTAAAAGAACCCCCAGATAGTCTGGGGATTTTCTTTTACAATAAAAAACCGCCTTACTGGCGGTTTTACTATTTACTTTTTGATTTTTTCTTGCTTTTATTTGAAGAGGCTTTTTCAGGTTCTTGAGTTTTGGCTTCGGCTTTAGTTTCTGGCTCAGCCTTTTCTGCCTTAACTTCTTCAGGTTCGTTACCTGTTTCTACATCCTGCTTTTCAGGCTCAACTACAACTGCCTCATTGCTACTAGCCTCATTTTTTTCCTGCTCTTCCGCTTTTTTATTCTTTTTGCCTTTTTGCTCTTTCTCTAGTTCTTCGGCAGTAGGCACATAGTTTGACTTCAAAACAGTTCCAACAGAAGCCATATCAAATTCCATTGTTGTTTTAGAACCCTTAGCCCCTGTTTCCAAAACGAAAGTTTGAATATCGCCCTTTGTGTTGATTTTTGTTATCCTACCAATAACTCCACCTATTGTTCTAACCTCATCACCAACTCTTAGGCGCTCTACCATTTGATTATATTCTTTCATACGCCTTCTATTAGTGATTGATGGTAATACAAGCATTAAAACCACTAACACAATTAAAATCAAATAGATCCACCAAGACGAACCAGTGTTTGCAGGAGTGTCGGTGGTTGAGCCCGTGTCATTAGCTGCATCTAATAATATGTTATATAGCATAGTTACATCTCCTTAAAGTTACAATACCTGTAGTTTAACACACGAATTCACTTAATCGCAAGTGAATTTTTGTAAAATAACGGCAATATTTAGAAAATATAATAGAAAACAATAAGGCTAAATTTTATTTTACTACTTATCATAGCCAGTTTTTTTATAAAACTCATCTCTAAACTCAAGAAGCCTATCTTCCCTTATAGCCTTTTTAATTTCTTCCATTAAATGAATAAGGTATCTTAAATTATGTATACTAAGTAACTGGCTGCCAAGTATTTCATCAACATTAAACAAGTGCCTTAAATATGCTTTTGTAAAATTTTTGCAAGTATAACAATCACACTCACTATCAAGTGGCGAAAAGTCTTCCTTATATTTGCCGTTTTTAACAACTATTTTACCAGCGCTTGTAAAAGCTGTACCATTTCTTGCAATTCTGGTTGGAAGAACGCAGTCAAACATATCTATTCCACGAATAACCCCTTCAACCAAACAGTCAGGGCTTCCAACCCCCATTAGATACCTCGCTTTATTTTCAGGATATTTTGGCGCAAGCACGTCAAGCATCTCATACATTTTTTCCTTGGGCTCGCCAACTGAAAGCCCACCAATCGAAAAACCAACTTTAACATATGGAAGTATTCCCTCAAGCGCTTTAAGCCTAAGGTCTGCAAATAAATTTCCTTGAACAATAGGAAATAAAACCTGATCGTCACGCTTATGATAGTTATAGCATCTAACAAGCCATTTTTGCGTTCGGTCTAAAGCTTGCCTTGCATACTCATATGAAACGCCATATGTAGAGCACTCATCAAAAGCCATAATAATATCTGAGCCTAGCTTGTTTTGCACCTCGATTGACTTTTCGGGAGAGAAAAAATGCATGCTTCCATCTAGGTGCGACTTAAACTCAACCCCATCATCCGTGATTTTGTTTAAATCAGAAAGTGAAAAAACTTGAAACCCACCACTATCTGTTAAGATTGGTTTATTATAATTTTGAAATTTATGAACCCCGCCAGCCTTTTCAACAAGGTCGGCACCAGGCCTTAAATATAAATGATAGGTGTTATTTAAAATTATTTGCGCTCCAATTTCATCAAGTTCTCTTGGTTCTACCGCCTTAACAGTTGCCCTTGTTCCAACAGGCATAAAAACAGGCGTTTCTATTTCGCCATGCGGAGTTTTAAGCTTACCAATTCTTGCATATGTATTACTTGATTTTTCTTTAACTTCAAAGCTAAATTTGTCCATTATATAAACATTCCTTTATGTTAAATTTTCAATTATTTTGCTTAAAGCGCAATAATTAGCCCGATTTTGCGCTTTTTAAAACAATTTTTTGCGTTTTTATTCAAGAAACATAACATCTCCAAAACTAAAAAATCTATACTTTTCTTTAACTGCCTCTTTATAAATTTCTAAAGTTTTTTCTTTACCAATAAACGCTGAAACAAGCATTATAAGAGTGCTCTCTGGCAAGTGAAAATTAGTTATAATACTTTCAACAAATTTAAATTTATAACCAGGATAAATGAAAATATTGGTTTCTTTATTTGTTGGCAAAATCTCACCACTTTCGTTTGCCGCACTCTCTAGCGTTCTAACACTAGTTGTTCCAACAGCAATAATTCGCTTACCCTGCTTTTTATACTCGTTTAATCTTTTGGCAACCTCTTTTGTTACAACAATTTTTTCGCTATGCATATGATGCTCTTCAATTTTTTCAACCTGAACAGGCCTAAAAGTTCCAAGCCCAACCTCAAGCAAAACCTCTTCAAATATAACACCTTTTGCTTTTAATCTATTTATTAGTTCGTCTGTGAAATGTAGCCCTGCAGTTGGTGCCGCACTAGAGCCAGGAATTTTTGAATAAACTGTTTGATATCTTTCCTTATCCTTAAGCTTTTTCTTTATATAAGGAGGAAGAGGCATTTCGCCAAGTTTATCGAGTTGTTCTTCCAGCGTTCCGTCTTTTACGCCAAAAACAATTTTTTTGCCTCCAATTTCTTCAATATTGTCAACAACCTCGGCTTGCAAATTTTCTGAAAAATCTACAATTGTTCCCACTGGAACTTTTTTGCCAGGCTTTGCTAGGGCCTCGTATGTGTTTAAATTTTCACACTTTAAAAGCAAAAACTCAATTTTAGCACCTGTTCCGCGTTTAACCCCATAAATCCTGGCAGGAATAACTCTTGTGTTGTTTATTACTAACACATCATTTTCGTCTAGATAATTTTCAATATCTCTGAAAATTTTATGCTCTATTTTGTCCTCTTTTCTAGAATAAATAAGAAGCCTAGAGCTATCTCTTGGATAAACAGGGTCTTGAGCTATAAGCTCTTCGGGTAAATCATAATAAAAGTCACTCGTTTTCATATTTATATCTCTCTATTTAAAAAATCATACCAGTTTTCTTGCCAAGATGTTCATACGCCTTTGGAAGTGGTACTCTTCCCCTAGGCGTTCTTGCAATAAAACCAATTTGCAATAAATATGGCTCGTAAACATCCTCAATTGTGCATTGCTCTTCGCCAGTAGCAGCAGCTATGGTATCAAGACCAACTGGCCTACCACCAAACTTATCTATCATAGTTGTTAGTATATTCCTATCCACATTATCTAGCCCAAGGCTATCTATCTCCATTGCATCAAGAGCCATTTTTGTTACAGCCAAATCAATTCTACCCGTTCCCTTAACCTCAGCAAAATCACGAACACGCCTTAAAATTCTATTGGCAATTCTAGGTGTGCCCCTGCTTCTTTTGGCTATCTCAACGCTAGCATCGTTATCTATTTTGCAGCCAAGAATCTTCGCCGACCTTTTAACAATAGTCGCAAGTTCGTCTGGCGAGTAAAGCTCAAGCCTACATATAACTCCAAATCTATCTCTTAAAGGACCAGTTAACATGCCAGCTTTTGTAGTTGCACCAATAAGCGTAAATTTTGGCAAATTTATTCTTACCGACCTTGCCGATGGCCCCTCACCCACCATAAAGTCAAGAGCAAAGTCTTCCATAGCAGGATAAAGAATTTCCTCAACCTTGTGGTTCATCCTGTGAATCTCATCAATAAATAAAACATCGTTCTCATTAAGCTTAGTTAGAATTGCAGCTAGGTCGCTCGCCTTTTCAATGGCAGGCCCGCTTGTTAAACTCATTTGCACCCCAAGCTCATTTGCAATAACAGAACTTAGCGTTGTTTTACCAAGCCCAGGAGGACCATAAAGCAAAACATGGTCAAGTGCTTCACGCCTCTTTTTAGCAGCCTCTATATAAACCTTTAAATTATCTTTAACTTTATTTTGACCAACGTATTCCTGCATGGTTCTAGGGCGAAGCGTAGCCTCAACTTGCTCTTCACCATCCATCTCGCGAACACTAACAATTCTGTCCTGCTCGTCTTTATAACTCGTAAATTTTTCTTCCATACAACACTTTTCTCCATAAAACCATGAAATAGTGGCAATTTTTAATGTTTAATACTCAATTTTTGCATTTTTTATAAACACTTCTTTACAATATCTTCAACCTTATCACCATCGCTAGCCTTAGCCTTAACTAGCTTTATTGCATCTTCTTTCTTAATGCCCAGTTCAATTAAAACTTGAATAGCATCTGCCATTTCTCTTGACAGACTTACCTCAACCGCAACACTTTCAAAACCGTCAAAACCATTTGACACATTTTGCTTAACATTTTCTTCAACCTTTTCTTTCAGCTCAAGAACAATGCGTTCCGCGGTTTTCTTTCCTAGCCCCTTAATCTTAGTTAGCATGCTAACATCTTTATTAACAACAGCTCTTGCAAGCATGTTTGAACTAACACCAGAAAGTATACTTATAGCCATTTTAGGACCAATTCCAGAAATAGAAATAAGATTCATAAACATCTTTTTCTCTGCCAAACTTGAAAAACCAAAAAGCATAAAAGCATCTTCCCTAACATGAAGATAGGTATAAACAGTTTTTTCGCCCTCGCCAAGAAGTTCATATATACTACTTGTAGAGCAGAAAACTTCATATCCCACTCCACCTGCATTTACTACCAAAACATTATCATCTACTCTAGAAACCTTACCTGTGATTGAGTAATACATATTTTTATCCTTTAAAACATACTATTATTTTTTAATCTACTATTTGTTTGCGCATGAGTAAGTGCTATTGCCAAAGCATCTGCCGCATCGTCTGGTTTTGGGTCTTTCTTTATACCAAGCATCATTTTAGTCATATACTGAACTTGCTTTTTCTCTGCCCTACCAGTTCCCGTTATTGCCTGTTTCACTTGAATAGGGGTATATTCGTATAAACTACCGCATTCCTGAACAGCAGTGCAAACAATAACCCCCCTAGCTTCAGCAACAGCAATGCCTGTTGTTATATTAGTGTTAAAAAACAATTCTTCAACAGCAACTGCATTTGGTTTATACTTATTTATTAGCCCTTTCATGCCATCTTGAATTAACGCGAGCCTTGTTGGCAGAGCTTCCGACTTGTCTGTTTCAATAGCTCCATAGTCAATTAAGCTACACTTGCCAGTTCTATCATCTTTTTCAATAACCCCATAGCCCACAATCGCGTAGCCAGGGTCAATACCCAATATAACCATTCGCACCTCTTGCTATATATAATATTATAATTATTACCTCATAAAGTCAAACAAAAGAGAACAACGCAGAAAAAATTAAAACACAGAAAAACATTTCCGCTTGTGCATCTCTTAATAAAAAAATAAGCCTTAAAATACACTCTGTTGACGCAATTCATGCATTTTAAAGTAGTTTTTTACCTGCCACTAATACTTTTTGCGTTTTTAATTTTTTAACAATTAAAAATAAAAAACACACTAATGTGTTTTTTATTCTAACCCAGGATCATCATCCCCTGGATCTTCGCTATGTATTTTTCCGCCTTTAGCGTTGCCTGCATAAATTGAATATCTTTTGTAATCTTCTGGTGACATTATTTTTGATGCGAGCCTACTTTGATGTTTTTCGTTGCTATTATAATAGTCATACCCAAACATGTTTAAAGTTTCTTTCACACTCTTACCAATTCTTCCCGAATAGTTAATAATAGCGTAACCTACCTCTCCACTATCATACAAACTTGAAATTTGCTTATCATCCCCAAACGAAGCTGATAAAAGCTGTTTAACATAACTTTCCGTAAACTTTGTTTTCCCAACGAAACCACCATAAGAAAAACCAAGCTCTACAAATGTTTCTTGCATACTCTTTTTAGCCCCACCAGGGAAAAAGTTTTTTATTCGCCTAACTGCATCATAAAGTTTTCTGTCTTTTGCATAAAGCCCATCCGCACTGCCACCATATCCACATCTATCAACAAGCCTTGAAACAACATAGTCTATATAATCTACCTCATATGAGCAAGATGAAAAATAATATCCTGAGTATTTTTGCACAAAATCACTCACATGCATATTTTCTTGCCTTGCAAACGCTCTTAAACTTTTATACGCGTTTTTGTTTTGCCTTATAGAATCAACACATCCTGCTCCATCATCAAATAATTTTAAATTGTTTAAAACATCCTCTTTGGTTTTATGCTTCATTGTTGGCTCTTGCCTATCAACAAAAACCGCCTCGGGCACAAATAAGCTTACCGCCTCCGACATTTTTAAATCATTATATTTGCAAATATAATGAAGCATTTTATCAACTTTTTTGTTTTTATAAATGCCCTTAACAACTTTTTCACTATCCATAGCGGCCGTTATTGCAGAAACTATCTCTTGCCTTAACTCTTCATTATTACCAATAAAAATTGGGCTATTTATATCATACATTGAAAGCTTATTCTTAACTCCACGATATGTGTATTCATGCAAAGGGCTTTCAAGCAAAATATTTACAGCATCATCGAAACTACACTTATTCTTTTTTGCAAAAGTTTGCAAAAAATTAAAACTGGCTGGGTATTTTTTACTTAAATTAACAATATTGCCTTGACTATCCACACAAGTTTTTATGTTTTGTATATGTTCATTTATTGGTATTTTATGTTGCGTTACCTTGGTTGTATAGTAGCCTGTTTTTGCAATTTCATCTTCTATTGTGCACCCATTCTTTTTCGCTAAAAACGAAAAATGCGAACGAAGAGATGGGTTTTTAGCAAGATCAATTTCTCCATCACTTGTTGTAATCTCGCTAAGCATTGCCAAAACCTTTTCTCTGCTAAACGCATCTTTATCTTGCTTTGGCACGTATTTGGCGCCTGGGATTAAACTTGCTATCATCTTAGAAACATCGTAAGGTTCTTTTGAGCCTGTTTTTTTCTTTAGCCTTTGCCCCTTGTTTTTTAAAAACTGTCGGGTTTCTTCGTCTAGGTGCAAAACAACCCCATCCTTATTCATGCTTTCTTCAATTCTTCTTATAAATTCTTGCTCTCTTTCTCTAAACCTGTCTTTAGGCCCAACATACTTTAAGCCCGTTAAAATGCCAACAACTTCCTCTATGCTTGTAGGGCTATCTGCGTGCTCACTATTATACTTTTTAATAAATGAGTCTAAACGATAATACATATTTTTGTTTGTGGCAGACAAAGAAAACTCGCCCTCATTGTGCGAGCTTAATATAAACTTCTTAAAATCTTCTGGAGAATAATCTTTTGTTTTTATATCTTCAAATTTCAAATTAGACATAACTGCTTCCAACCTATAGTGTACATTATACCATAACTTTTTCTTTGTTTCAATAGCTAAATTAGGTTCAAATTTATTATTTATTGCTGGTTAACACTCTTAAAAATGTAATATCTGTCTCTTATACA
Source organism: uncultured Thermoanaerobacterales bacterium (assembly GCA_900557695.1). Lineage (GTDB taxonomy): Bacteria > Bacillota > Clostridia > Christensenellales > UBA1242 > UMGS2069. Next base: position 10,632 of record USTP01000026.1, read on the forward strand.
CATCTGACG
>USTP01000027.1 GCA_900557695.1 uncultured Thermoanaerobacterales bacterium
CGTAAGATCGTCGGCAGCGTCAGATGTGTATAAGAGACAGCTAAAATATAAATCAATTCACTGCTTGACATTTTAAAAATATTCTCTTTATACTAACTTTTATGAATTGCAGTATTTGCCCTAGAAAATGTAATATAAACAGGAGTATATCTTCTGGCTTTTGCTTATCACCAAACCATCTGGTTGTTAGCAAGGTTATGCTTCACCACTTTGAAGAACCCATTCTAACAGCAGAAAATGAGAAAGGTAGCGGAGCCATTTTCTTTTCTGGTTGCAATATGCGATGTGTTTATTGTCAAAACTATGAAATTAGCCATAAAATAGTGGGGGAAAAAGTTTCAGTAGAAAAACTAGTTGAAATTTTTAAAAGTCTTGAAAAAGCGGGTGCCGGAAACATAGACCTTGTATCCCCTACCCACTACTCAAATTTAATTATACAGGCTTTAAAAATATATAAACCCAGCGTTCCAGTGGTTTGGAATTCAAATGGATATGAATCTTGCGAAACGCTTAAACAACTTAAAGGTCTTGTAGACATTTACTTGGTAGATTTTAAATACGCAAACAATCAATCGGCAATAAAGTATAGCAAAACGCCAAATTATGTAGAAACCGCAAAAAATGCCCTAAAAGAGATGAAAAATCAACAAAAAACAAATATTTTTAAGAACGGAAAACTTGTAAAGGGCATAATAGTGCGCCACTTAGTGCTGCCAAATCTAGCAAAAGATAGCACTATTGTTTTAGATATAATTCATAATATCCTTGGTAAAAATGCAATTGTTTCTATAATGAGCCAATATGTTCCAATGTTTGAAGCAACAAAGTTAAAAGAAATAAATCGAAAAATTACAAAGCTTGAATACAAGCTTGTTGTAAACCACGCCCTAAAACTCGGGCTTAATAATAGTTTTATTCAAGACCCAGATAGCTCTTGCGTTTCCTACATCCCAGATTTTAAGAACAATGTGTTTGAAATTAAATAAAATTATTTGTAAATATATGTAAAATATGTTACCATACTTAAAAGGAGTTTTTATTTATGAAAATTTTTATTGCAGGCTCTGTAAACGCGAAAATTAAACCAAAATATTTAGAAGGTATTGATGAATTAGGTAAATATCTTATAAAAAACAATCACGAAATAATGTGCGTTGGTGCCCCAACTGGCTCTATAGGAAAAATGTATAACACTTATATAGAAAATAACGGTCATGTAGATATTATTGTTCCAGAGCCTTATGCATGGGAAGCTGAGGGTATGAAGGCAAAATCTGTAACGCGGGTAGACACTTTGTATATGCTTCAGCAAATAGTTCTTAGAAATACCCAAGCCACTATCGTTTTACCTGGTGGCAATGGAACCTTAGCAGAGCTATATATGATAACAGACAGCGTAACAAGCAATTTCGACACTGATATTGTGATAATTTATAACATAAATGGTTTCTATGATAAAATTAAAGAAATGAACAACTTTTTGCTTGAGTCGGGGGCCCTTGAAGATAATCAATATGATTTATTCACTTTTTGCAACACAACCGAAGAAGTTATAAAAGCTTTAGAAAAATGGGAAAAGCATAAAACAAGAAAATAAATTTATATTTGCAAAAAAGCACGCATAAACTGCGTGCTTTTTACATTTAGGCATTTATTTTAATCAATTTTAATATTTCTACTATCTTTCACTTCTTGAAATTTTTGTGCCATTGTTGGATTGTTTTTTGTTAATTTTTTTATTGATAAATCTTCAAGTTTATTGTTTGCAAGACGCAAATGGTTTTCAGAAGATAATAGTGCATCTTTAGTTTTTTGTAGGTGGCTAATAGTTTTATCTATTTCATCAATAGCTGCTTGAAATCTATCTGTAGCTAGTTTACAATCTCTTCCAAATCTTACCTTAAAATCATTCATATCATCTTCGAATCTAGATATGTCTATATTTTGGCTTCTAACCACAGCTAGCTCCTGTTTATATTCAAGGGCATTTAAAGCAGCATTTCTTAATAGCGTTATCATTGGAATAAAAAATTGTGGGCGAATAACATACATTTTTTCAAACTTAAACGAAACATCAACAATACCACTATTATATAAATCACTATCTGGCTCTAAGAGAGAAACCAAAACAGCGTATTCGCAATTCTTCTCTTTCCTATCCTTGTCTAACTCTTTGAAGAACTCCTCATTTTTATGCTTTTTTGAAAGCGAGTCTGTTTCATTCTTCATTTCAAACATTATTGAAAGAACTTCCACGCCTTCTTTGGTTATTTCTCTATAAATATAGTCGCCCTTGCTCCCACTGCTTGCATCGTTATCCTTTCCGAACCACGCATCTTTGAAAGCAGTGGCTCTAAGCAGGTTGAACTGGTTCTCGCAATGTTGCTCTAGGCTTTCGCCTATCATTTTGGTTGAACTTCTTGCCTTTAAGTCTTTGTAATACGCAATCTGCTCGTCTTTATCTTTGAGTTTGCTCTCATATTTTTCTTTTTGACTTTGAAGTTCTATTTTGTGAACATTGTCTATTTGGTCTTTCGCGTTTTTTAAAACATTTATCATTTTATCTCTTTCCACAAGTTCATCGGCAGTCTTCCTCTCTATTTCGCTAATTGCAAGTTTTTTTTCAGTGTCCTTTTTATCAAGCTCAGCCTGAAGGGCATAAATTTTTTTATCTTTTTCAGCTAGTGCATCGCTAACGGCAACTTTTTTATCGCTTTCCGCCTGCTTTAGTTTGCTTTCTAACTCTAGAATTTGTTTTTCTTTTTCCCCTAAAACTTTATTATATATCTCTTCTGCTTTTCTTTTTTCAAGTTCAAGCTCATAACCAGAAGCTTTTTTAATTTCCTCTTCTCTTTTGTGAAGTTCACTTGCAAATTCTTGGTCTTTTATCTGCTTTATTATTGAATCAAAGTCGCTACCACTTAAATCAAACTCTTTGTGGCAGTTTGGGCAAATAATTTTACTCATACTTTCTCCTTGCCTTTTATTTTTATAATTTTTGCGGAATTTTAACTTTAGGTTGCTAAATTTACCATTTAATGCTATTATATAATTACTAAATGTAAAAATCAACCAAAAGGTGGTAAAAATGGCGCTGTGTAGTTTTTCTAGTTCTCTTGCAATGGAATCGTGCACACTTGTTGATAATACCTTTATCAACGAGTTTTTACCCCTTGCGCCCGACACGGCAGTTAAAGTATATTTGTATGGTTTGTCGCTTTGCAATAGCCCTTCGCGTGATGATAACAGCCTAGAATCTATATGCCAAGTGCTTTCATTAACTGAAGACCAAGTTCTAGACGCCTTTAACTATTGGCAAAGTGTAGGGCTTGTTCAAATTGTGGCTAAAACCCCATTTGAGGTTAAGTATCTTTCTGTTAAAGAAAGCTCTGGTAATAGTAAACTTAGGCCAAAAGCTAAATATAAAGACTTTAATGAACAAGTTCAAAGTATTCTTTCTGGCAGGATGATAAGCCCAGTTGAATATAATGAGTATTATCATTTAATAGAAAACAGGCATTTTGAGCCAGAAGCTTTAGTTATGATAATAAAGTATTGTACAGTTATTAAAGACAATACCATTAACTATCCTTATATCTTAAAAGTGGCAAACAGTTTCGACCACGAGGGCATTAAAACCGCCATAGCATTAGAAGCAAAGTTTTTAGAGCAGGAAAAGTCTAGCGCAGAAATCAAAAACATTCTAAAAACGCTTGGATTAAACCGTGATGCCGACCTTGATGAAAGAAACCTATATCTGAAATGGGTTAACAGTTATGGCTTCACTGATGGTGTTATAAAAGAGGTTGCAAAGCTGCAAAATAAGAAAGGCGGAATGAATAAGCTAGACGAAACCCTTTCTAAGCTATATGAGCAAAAGCTCTTCACAATGGAAGAAATTGAAAACTACTCGAAGGAAAAAGAAAGCTTATATCAAATTGCAAAAAAAGTAACCGCAACCCTAGGGTTATACTATCAAAATCTTGAAAGCGTTGTTGAAGTATATGTTAAAGACTGGGTTAACAAGGGTTATGACGAGCAAACCCTTACGCTTCTATCAACCTACTGCTTTAAGCAAGACATTAAGTCGCTATCGCTAATGAATGAAGTTGTGTTAAAGTTGTATAAGCTAGGCATCGTATCAATTCAAGCAATAAACGAATATATTGAAGGCATTGTGCAAACAGATAACTTTGTTAAAGAGATATTGCGAAAGCTTGGAATTGTTAGAAAAGTTAATTCCTCCGACCGTGATTTTTACAAAACTTGGACTGAAGACTGGAATTTTTCTTTAGATATAATTGACATTGTTTGTGAAAAGTCTAAGAATGCAAGTAATCCTATACGATATATGAACAAATTGCTACTTAGTCTGCATTCTAAAAATGTTCAAACCCGCGAGCAGGCAGAAAATGAACTTAGCAAAGTTGCAGACAATAAGGTGGAAAATAAGCATGGATTTGCAGAAAGAGAATATACAAGTGAAGAACTAAATGCCCTATTTGATTCTCTTGATGATATAGAGGTGTAGTATGAATAAAAATCAAATGTTACAAATATGCAAAGAAGAACTTGCAGTTAAAAGGGCTAAGGCTCAAAACCTTGCCTATAACAACCTGCTTAAAGCTAGGCAGGACGCAAGTTTTGTTGAAGCAGAAAAAAGGCAGCGTGATTTAATATTTCAAATTGGTAAATTAAAAGCTTTTGGTAAAACCAATAAGGATGTAGAGAAAGAATTAAACCAAATTAAAGAAATAAAAGCAAAGGCTCTTGAAAACTTGGGTTTAAAGGAAGAAGACTTATACCCTAAATACTCTTGCAAACTATGTGACGATATTGGCTATAAAAACGGCATAATGTGCGAGTGCCTAAGGCAAAAACTAAACAATATGATAACCATGCAATACGGCTCAGGCAAAGACCATCTTGCCGACTTTAAAGAATTTAATGCAAGCCTCGCAGTTAATGAAGAACACAAAAAACAGCTGTTAAAACTAAAAAAGAAATTTGAGGATTTAGCAAAAACATATCCCGAGTCTTCTCCAAAGTTTATAATTGTTTCTGGGAAAACTGGCGTTGGCAAAACCTTTATAACCGAGTGCTTAGCAAAAGCGCTAATAGACAGAGATTTTCTTGTTTCTTTCATAACGGCATTTGGCATGAACAACCTGTTTTTATCCTACCATACAACCTTTGACGAGCAAAAGCAAAGCTATCTAAACGCTCTTATCGACCCAGATGTTTTAGTTATAGACGATTTAGGCACCGAGCCACTACTTAAAAAAGTTACAATTGAATATTTATATCTTATTCTAACTGAAAGAAGCAGGCTAAACAAACTCACAATTGTAACAACAAATCTCACTCCAAACGATATACTGGCTAGATACAATGAAAGAATCTTTAGTAGATTATGCAATAAGCGTGAAAGCTTTTTGTATAACATAGTTGGGCAAGACCTTCGCCTTGCGCCAAACCCTAAAGACAATAAGTAAGGCTAAACAAAGCCGCCCCTAAAAGGACGGCTTTTTATTTAACTTTTTTCAAACTTTCTATTGTTTTGTTTAGGTGCTTTAGCATTTCTTTGCTTTCACTACTGTAAAGATTTTCAATGGCTTTCATCTTAACATTTAACTCTTTAAGCCCTTTATCTGTAATAACATAGTATATTTGCTTTTTATTTCCTGGCTCTTTTTTCCTTACTATAAGCCCATCAGCTATCATCTTTTTCGCAATAAGTGCAAGATTGCTTTTTGCCATGTTTAGCTGATAAATAAGCTCTTGAGGCGAGGTTTCGCTATTTGTTGCAATTAAGTATAAAAGTTGATACTTCACGGTAAAAACACCAGCGCCATCTCCCTTACCCTCGGCAATTCTATCTGAGGCAAGTTTTAGCTCTATTATGCTTTTTGCAAAACTATTATTTACCAATTTTTCTATTTTTTCTTGCGTCATAATAATATTATATAATAATAACTAAATCATGTCAACTACTATAATATTAAATTCTAGTAAATAACGGCTGAACCTTATCAAGTTTAACGCTTTTAACCTCTTTAATTTCTTCCCATTTTGGCTCTTCGCTTAAGTTTAAAAACTCACGAATTTTTGCACAACTTTTAGGCATGAAAGGCTCAAATAGGTTTGAAAGATTTGCAATAACATACCCACATGTGTAGATAGTATTGTTAAAACTAGCCACATCTTCTTTCGCCTGAACCCAAGGTTTCTGCTCGTCATAATATCTATTCGCGAAAGCAACAAGTTCCATAACTGTTTCCGCAGCCTTCTTAAACTCTAATTTTTCTATATTTTGCGCCACCTCATCATAGGTAAGCTCAACTCTTTGTTTAACCAGCTCATCTATCTTTCCAACTGGCAAAGCGTCTAACCCTTTAAACTTTAAAGTTCTATTTATGAGGTTGCCAAACTTGTTTACAACCTCATTATTGTGGGTTGTTTGATATAACTCTAGCGTGAAATTAGCGTCTTTTTTCTCGGGTCCGTTTGCTGCAAAATGATACCTTAAACTATCAGTATTGTAATTTTGAGCCCAAACCAGTGCCTCAAAACAAGTGCCTGAGCTTTTAGAAATTTTTGCATCATTCATGGTTAGATATTCGCTAGACACCATGGTGTTGTTAATCACATAATTTTCTTTTAGCCCCGCAAGCATTGCAGGAAGAAACATTGAATGGAACACAATGTTGTCTTTCGCGTGGCACATATAGATCAGCTTTTCTTTTTCTGGTTCTACATTTGTTTTCCAAAACTTACCATAATCAAAGCCCCTTTCTTTGCCAAGTTTCATTGTGTCGGTAACGTAGCCAAGCAAGGCCTCCCACCAAACCCAAACAACCTTATTTTCGTAGCCTTTAATAGGAATTTTAACGCCCCAGTCTAAATCACGAGAAAAATCTCTATCCCTAAGGTCTTTCAAATATTTCTTTGTTTCATTTAAACTATTTGCTCTCCAAACATTTTCGTTGTCTTTAACAAGCTTTGTTAACACATCTTTAAACGCCGTTAGTTTAAACACTAGCACCTTATCATCTCTTTGAACAGTAGCTCCCCCGCAAATTAGGCAAGTTGCCCCCTCTAGGTCTGCCTCTGTTGGAACATGACCACAATCGCAATTATCTGCCTTTGTTCTCTTTCCGCAGTTTGGGCAAGTTATTTCAATTTCAGTATCTGCCACAAATTTACCGCAATTTGGACAATATGGTCTTTTTAAAATTTTCTCATACAAATAGCCGTTATCGTAAAGTTTTTTAAAAATTTCCTCACATTTTTGCTTATGATAATCATCATAGGTTATAGAAAACTTATCAAATGAAAAACTAAAAGCCTCTAGTGCCTCTTTAAAGTTTTTATGATATCTATCTACTATATCCTTTGGGGTAACGCCCTCGGCTTTTGCTTTTATTGTTGGCTTGGTTCCATGACTATCTGTTCCAGAAACCATAACCACATCATCCCCAGCCATTCTATGATACCTAGCAAGTATATCTCCAGACAGTGAACTTGCAATGTAGCCTAGATGCAAATTATTGTTTGCATACGGCCACGACACACAAATTGTTACATTTCTTTTATTTTTCTTTTTCATTTTTGCCCTCACTATAAAAATTTCTTTTATCCTGCGATCTTTTCCATCTTTTGCCTACCGTTTTGGCAAGCATTTTTTCACTAAGTGGTTTACTAATATTTTTAATAAACCTGTTTATTGCCTTTGGCACCACAACAACTTTGTGTTTCTTACTTGCATTCAAAGCAATCTTTGCCACTTGAAGCGGGGTGCTCATAGTCATATGCCCGGCAGTGCCCTGGGCGTCTATCGCCTCTTTCATAGCCGTAGTTGTTGGAATACCAGACGGACATATTGTGGTTATAAACACATTTTCATCTCTAAGCTCATAGTTTAGTGCAACCATAAAGTTTTTAAGCATCGCTTTAGTAGCAGCATAGATAGACATGTATGGCATTGGGTAATAGCCAGCCAAGCTTGAAACAGTTATAATGTTAAGTTCCTCGTTTTTGTCCCTATTTTCAACAATCCACCTAGTAACATCTATTGTTCCCTCGCAATTAACTCTAATTGCTTTAATAACATCTTCTCTAGTACACTTTAAAAACTCGCCCTCTAAAATATACCCAGCATTATTTATAAGGCAGTTTATTTTAATATTATTAAGTTTTAAAAACTCAAAGAAACTATCTCTATCATTCTCGCTTGATAAATCACATGCCTTCCACGCAACATTTATAGATGGATAATCTGCCTTAATGTCGCTAACTATCTTCTCTAGTTTAAGCAAATTTGTGCCCGTTAAAACAAGGTTATCGCCCCTTTTAGCCGTTTCATACACAAAGGCCCTTCCAAGCCCACCAGTAGCACCCGTTATTAGCGTGTAAAACATAAACATCTTCCTTTTATTTTTTATAGTTTACAACCAAGCTAAATTATTTGTCAATCTTTTTAGAGTTTAGCCATTTTGTTAGATAAAAAAATAAAGCCCCAAGAGTGGAAACCACCACTTTGGGACTTTTAATAATTTCTATCTACTTTTTTAAAGCCTCGTTTAGTTCCTCCACCATAACATCTACATCAACATCGTGAACCATAGCAGCCTCTTCTAGCGATTCCATCCTACTCATTGGGCACCCAAAGCAGTGAAGCCCAAAGCCCATCAAAACAGTTGCTAAATTTTCGTCTATATTCAAAACATCATTTATTGTCATGGTCTTTTTAATTACTGGTTTCTTTTTCATATTATTTTCCCTCCTTAAACTTAGTCATAGCGTCAACAAGTTCTTTAATTTGCTTTTCAATTCTTTTAGTTTGGCTTGCAGATAAAGGTTCCTCGTTTTTGCGCATAAGCTTCTCAGCCCTAACAAGCGCGTCCTCAAACTCTTTATCATTAGTTATAACAAGTTCTCCGCTAGCAGAAACCTCTTTTCTTGGCCTACCCCTGCCTCTCTTTGGCTTTTCAAGCTCTTCTTCACTAAACAAACTTGCAAAGTCTAGATTAAAATTATCTTCTACTTTATTTTCTTCCATTTCTTCCTCTTTCATACCATCCTTGTTAATAGTTTTACTATCACTTTCTTTAGCCTGCTCGCCCTCATCTTGCGAGTTCACTAAACCAGCCTCTTCTAAAGCTTCAGCATTAGTATTAGCTTCATCAACTTTTTCTGTTTGTTTAGAGGCTTCTATTTTCTCTTCTATAGGTTCCTCGGTTTGCTCGCCAGCCATGTCTAGCTCGGTAGCGTTAGGCTCTTTTATAGCTTCTGTTTCTACTTCGCTTAAATTTTCATTGGCTTTTGCCTGCTCCTCGATTTCGGTATTTTCAAGTTCTTGCATATTAACTTGTTCTTCAACTTGCCCATATGAAACCGCTTTTGCACTCTCGCCAGAATTTTCAGCCTCAACTAAACCAGGAACTAAAGGCTCGCTATTGTCTATGGTTTGAGGCTCCTGCTCATGAGTTTCACTTTCTATATTCAAAGTAGGCTCTACATAATCTTGACTTACGTCATCATTAACCATATCTTCACTATTTTCAAAGCCTGCAGTTTCACTTTTAACGGCGCTTGTATCCTCATAAACCTCAGCAATTTCACCTTTTCTTAAGAATGCACTGCTAGAAACATGCTCTACCTTTGCAGGCTCAATGCTACTAGATGCAGTATCTAAAGCCGACTTATCTAAATTATCTAGCATATCGTTAAAATCGTCTACCGCGTTGTGATATTGATACTGGCGAATAGCCGTATAAACATAATACATCACTTTTGCAATAAATACAAACAATAGAGGAATGATAAGTGCCTCGGCTAGACTATAACCGCTTAAAGCTTCTTCGCCTGGAAGTATTGCCAAGCTAAAAATCAAAAGCCCAACAAAAATAAAGTTTATATATGTTTTTAATATAGACCTATTTTGGTTAAACACCCCGCCCGATAATTCAACATCCAAACTCTCAAACCTTTTTATATGGCTTGAAGGAAGACTAGAAGGGTCTTTCTCATAGTTATTAAAGCCCCTTTGAAACTCTGAAGGCATTTTTTTTACGAGTTTTAACAACCCCTCTCTTGAATCGGCATTTAAACCATTTCTGCTCACATAGTTGTTTATATTTTTAGCCCCTCTTGCAAACCTTGCTTGAAAGGAAAAAACAAGAGAAAAAACAACCCAAATAAGCATAAGCCCTAAAGCTATAAGGGCGGCAATTGCAAGCCTATCGTTAGTTATAACTCCAACCACAACTTTAAATGCGGTTACTATATATTCTGTCTCTTATACACATCTCCGAGCCCACGAGACTCGACGTCATCTC
>USTP01000028.1 GCA_900557695.1 uncultured Thermoanaerobacterales bacterium
AAATTTCTCCCTAAGTCCTTTTTTATTTTGAGTGACCCCTACGGGGTTCACTTCAATTATTTGCCCTTTTTAATTTTCATTTAAAAGTTCCTCTAGCTCTGGCACAGTTGCTATTTCTCTTGTTATTATTTTATCAATACTCCACATCTTATCAAAATCAAACTTACTATCGAAAATACGCATTGTATCTTTATAACTTGTTATCTTACCATTGCTCACACTGTGCGTTTTACCATCATATCTAAATTTCAGTTGAGCTAGATACTGATTTGCAACCACAAAAGAATATTGCGTATCTATATATTTAAGCACATCATAAGATGGTTTAATCTCACCATTATCTTTCACAACACCAAAGTTACATCCTCCACCATCTGCCTCCGAGTCTACAGCCTTATAGTATATAAACGCATCAACGCAATCAAGAGTAACCGACTTATAGTAGGCGTAGGCAACTCCTGCGGCTTGATTTAATAGATTTTGTTCATACCTTGGCGAGCTATAGTGACCGCTCGACACTCCACCTTCTGTTAGATAAACTCTTCTCATTTCTCCATTAAATAGGTATTCTTCTTTTGCAAGATATAAATCTAACAATTCAAGATTTGTCCATGTGATATAAATTGTTTCTTCCTCATCTCCGCTTATTGCAGGCGACCTAGACTCTGTTGTTAAAAATGTTGCATCAGTTAAATCTATAGGATATGGATGACTAGCCATGCCCCAATTATAGTTACCTTGATAACTTATTTTAGCGTTAAGATAATCATATATTTGCTTAGAGCCATAGGCTCCAACGCCTGTTCTATAGCCCGCCCAATAGTGACATGTTGAAACCAATACCATACTATCACTATAATATTTCTTTGTTGCCTGCTCTGCAATTCTTAGAAGCCTTGCATATTCTTCTACATACTGGGTTAGAGGCAGAGCCTCGGTGGTATCATAGTTTACAACAGGGTTCCAGTCCCAACTAATATCTATCTCATTACCAATAACAAATCTATGAGCATAACCAAACTCGCCGTCTTCCCTAGAATATCTCTCTGCCAAAAATTCCATAACGGCTGTAAAATATCCAGCACCAAGCTCTGTTGATGTGTCTGTTGCCCAAAGATGACCGCGCGTGTAATCTCTAACAGCTGGATAAGTCATAAAATAAGGCGAATAGAACTGATCGCTTATTCTTGTTGAGTAGAGAATCAAAACAGCTTTTATGTTGTTCTCTTTGCAGAAAAGCAAGTTGTTGTCTATAGTATTTATTTCGCTCTTCCTAAAATAATAGGTTTTACCATTAGATGTAAATCTAATTGCCTCTTCGCTGGAAAGCCCGCTATTATCTATAGAAACCACCTCTCCATTGCCATCCACATACTCATTTGGATAAACCAAGGTGTTTATCATAACATTATATTCTGTCCAACTGCAACCAAGGTCTAAAACCATATCATTGCCTTGGTTAAGTATCCCTTTTTTAGAATCTACAACAATTTTTTGTTCAAAGTCCCTCTCAGAGTCAATATTGCTAACAAAGAAAGGTCCAGCAACAAGTTCTCCCTCGCTTGCCAAAATAAATTTGCAATATAGATTGTCGTAATAGCTAGTGGTATCACTCACTCTATTTACGCTAAGGGTAGAGTTTTCCCCAACAGTATAGGTTCCAACTATCACTCCCTCATCATACTCGGTTGACTGATAAGTTACGCCCCTATCCTCTTCTCCTTTATAATATTCGTAGGGTTTAAGCATAACAACATCTAAAACAAAGCCATCTTCAAAAAAAGAATCACCATCATCTTTAATATCTAGCTCAATACTATCTTCATTAGAACTGGCGGTTATAGAAAAATGATAGTTTGCTTCAAACAAAGCCCCCTCTCCTTTTTCAACCTTAGGCGAACAACCATAAAATCCACTAACAACAAACATAACAGCTATTAAAAGAAAGCAACTCAAACTTTTCTTCATGTGTAATATTCTCCTAACGCACCTAATAATATCATACCAAATTTAAAATATCAATCATTTAGTTAGCTGTAACTTACATTATTATTGTTTGCAAAAAAACTTTTTTATTAAAATGCAAAACAAAAGCTCGCACCAAGTGCGAGCTTTCACTTTTTATTAAACTATTTATTTTCGCCGTCTGTGCCAGTAACACTATCGTCAAAGTATTTACCAGAAGCAATTAGTGCCTCAAGCTCTTTAACCTCATCGGCATACCTAGCTTTCTCGTGAGATAAATAATCTCTTAACTTAAGGTTGCTCTCATGCTTTTCTTTGTTTGCCTCAAGATAGTTATCAGCATCTTGAATACTAGCCTTAAGTTCTGCTATATGTGCAGTTAGCTCTTCCTGACGAGCTTTCTTTTCAGCATCAACATTTTTAATATCGGTTACTGAATACATAAGAAGATTTAAGTTTGTTAACTCTAGAGCACGCCTATCAAGCATTTTTTGATTGCGCTCTTTTCTTCTAATAGTTCTTTCATACTTTAAAATTGCCCTTGTTGTTTTGTCAAGGTCACGGTCTATTCTTGCTTGACTCTCTTTAATCTTTTCAAGACGAATTCTATAGTCAAACTCAGGACCAGGTTTTTCCGCTGAAATAGTGTTGTTTATAATGATAGTTGTAGCAGGCTTTTCTTCTTCTACTTTTTCTTCTGAAACAACAGGTTCTTGTATAACCTCTGCGGCAGGAGCCTCTTCAACCTGCTCTTCTACCTTAACCTCTTCGGCAGGTTCTTTCTTCTCTTCCTCAACTTTCTCTTCTTCCTTAGGCTCATCCTTAGATGCCTGCTCTAGTTTTGCAAGCATTTGGTCAAGGTCTATCTCTGTAACCTCTTCAGTTTTTTCATTTGACTGAACCACTTCCTCTTTTGGCTTAGAGTAAGCTTCAACTAAAAACGCAATGGTAAACCCAAGTGATACCAAAGCTCCAGCCCCTAATACACATATTAAAATAATTTGAAATACTGCCATATTTTTAATCTCCTTTTGTGATATTCAAAAGTAAACTAGTTTTAGTTTGGTGGAGGCGGCGGGAATCGAACCCGCGTCCAAATAACAACTGCAAATACCCTTCTCCGTGCCACAGTTGGCTATTATTTTTCGCCTATATTTTAATGCCAACCTTAAAACATAGGTTATCTTGATTAAATTCTTAAAACTGCCTATATCAAGCAAAAAAGCAGTTTCGCCTTACTTTACTTTAACAAGCGCCATATTTCAGTAAGCTAAACATGTCGCCCGAGCTGACTTATAATTACGCAGCTAAAGCTAAATTTTCGTTAGCGTTTATTTTTTGTTACCATTTTTAAGCTACGATAACTCAAGCTAGCACGCTTCTAATATTTCAGCCATTACCTGTCGAAACCTGTACGCCCCCGCAGATAGATTGGGAGCTAACAAGAAAATCGCAAAATCGCCACTAAGAAATATGTTTTATGGCTCTTTGTGCCTCTTTTTTTAAGTCGTTTGCTTTAATTGTTTCCTTTTTGTCATATAAGTGTTTACCTTTTGCAAGCGCCATCTCTATTTTAACATATCCGTTTCTAAAATATGCTTTCAAAGGAACAAGTGTGTAACTTTTATCTTTTATTTTGCGTTCAATTCTTTCAATTTCGCTCTTTTTTAACAAAAGTTTTCTTGTTCGCTTTTCGTCTACCTTGTAGCTAGAGGTTTTTTCATAACTGGGAATTGTTGCATTAAGTAGAAACACTTCCCCGTTTCTTACAACCCCATAACTATCCCCAAGGCTTAAATGCCCTTGCCTTAAAGATTTCACTTCTTGCCCAATTAAAACAATGCCACATTCATATTTTTCTTCTATAAAATACTCAAAGTGCGCTTTTCTATTTACAGCTATCTCTTTCATCTTTGCTCCTTGATTATATCACAACAATATCAACATTTCAAGACTGTTTTCAAAAATTTCTCACGAAAAATCCACTTTTTTTAATGATTTTTGAATGTTTTTTAAGCGTTTTTGCGTTTTTAGGCTATTTTTTAAGCGAATTAGGTGGGGCAAGCGTAAAATCTATGTGTCGAGTGTTTATATCAACACTTAAAACTTTTATTTGAAGTCTATCCCCTAAACTAAACCTATTTCTCTTACCTACTAGCATATATCTTGCCTCATCGAAGTAGTATCTGTCTTCAGGCAAATCTTCTTTATAAATAAAGCCCTCAATTGTGTTGTCGAGTTCAACATAAACACCACTTTCAGTAACCGAGCTTACATTACCTTCATAAACCTCTCCAATTCTGTTAGACATATATTCAGCTTTCTTTAAATCATCAACGGCTCTTTCGGCCTCATCAGCCTGCCTTTCAGTAACGCTAGACTGCTCACTTGCTTCTATAACAAAACTTTCCAAAACTTTGGTTTTGTTTGGGGATAATTGACCTTTAAGCATGTATTTAATAATTCTATGAATCACAAGGTCTGGATATCTACGAATTGGAGATGTGAAATGACAATAATTTTTAAGTGCCAAGCCAAAATGCCCTAAATTTTCAGGCGAATACCTGGCTTTTTGCATGCTTCTTAGCATAATTTTAGATATTGGTTGGCTTTGCGCTGTGCCTTTGATTTGAAGAAGCAACTTTTGAAAATCTTTAGGCTTTGCCCCCTCACTGCCAGCAGTAAGTTTTAAACCAAAGCTAGAAATAAATGTTCTAAACGCCTTAACTCTTTCTGGCGTAGGTTCTTCGTGCACACGATAAACAAAAGGCAAATTCATGCTAGAGCAATGTTTTGCAACAACCTCATTTGTTATAACCATAAATTGCTCTATAAGCCTATCCGAAAGATTTCTTGGTTTTTTAATAATCTCTACAATTTTACCCTCTTCATCTATATTGATTTGCGCTTCAGGTAAATCAAAGTCTATCTGCCCAGCATCATCTCTTCTTTTTAGCAAAAGTTTTGCCAAAACCGCCATTTTTTCAAGCATTGGAACAACTTTTGCATATTTTTGCTTTAACTGGCTATCACCGTCAAATATTTTAGTAACTTCTGTATACGTCATTCTGTATAAAGACCTAATAACGCCCTCGCAAATATTATAGTTGACAATATTGCCGTTTTTATCAAACTCCATAATAACCGACATAGACAACCTGTCTTCATTTGGATTAAGCGAGCAAATGCCATTTGAAAGCACCTTAGGAAGCATAGGAAGAACATAGTCTGGGAAGTAAACACTAGTGCCTCTTCTATAGGCCTCTTTATCCAAACTGCCCCCCTCTTTAACATAAGAAGAAACATCGGCAATATGAACACTTAAAACGAAGTTGTCTTTGTTCATTTTTAAAGATATTGCATCGTCAAAATCTCTAGCGTCCTCGCCATCTATTGTAATTATAAGGTCATCCCTGAAATCTTTTCTTCCTTTAATTTGCTCTTCGTCAACAGGCTTGTTAACCTCATCTGCCTCAACAAGGGCTTCTTTAGGAAACTCTTCAATGTAACCAAAACTTCTAATAACTGAAAGGGTTGTTACTTTAAAATTATTAGGGTCACCCAAAACCTCAACAACCTCGCCCTGAGCCATCCTAGTTCTAGACGGATATTCAAGAATTTTAACAACAACCTTTGTATTATTCTTTGCACCACTAATTTTATCCGCTTGTATAAAAATATTGTCTGCGAAGCGAGCATCATCAGGCGTAACAATTCCACCTCCTGCAACACTTTCAAACACTCCAACAAGTGTTTTATAACCTCTATCTAATATGCTTATAACCTCTCCCTGCCTGTTTTTGCGAGAATTTTTCTGCCCCTTAACCTTGTTAAATCTACCCTTGTTTTTGCCTATAACTTTCACTAAAACAGTATCACCGTGAGTTGCACCATTTAGTGCTCTTTCAGGAATAAAAATATCTTCCCCATCGTTAAAAGGTCTTGCAAAGCCATATCCGTTTGGGTTTCCATAAATTGTTGCCTTTATTGCCCCCGAATTTTCTGGAAGAGTGTATTTGTTTCGCTTTGTAAAAACAATCTTGTCTTCCCTAACAAGTTCATTAAGAGTGCTAGCCAGAGCCTGCCTATCAAAGCCAGAGATAAGGCCCAAATCTCTAGCCAGTTCATCAAAGGTTACAAGTTTTTGTTTTTTTCTTTCAATAACCTCAATAATTTTATCCTTAAATGCCATATTTTTCTCCTTTTGTTATATATGAAATTCTTTGCTAAGTTCTTTTATAAGTTTGTGCCTTTTGAAAAGTTCTAATATAATCACAAATGAAACGGCAACGCACATAAGCACCAAACTTGGCCATGTTACAACATCTTTAAAAAAGATAAGCTTAACCAAAAAGTAAATTATGCTAAAAACTGCAATAAATGTAACACTTTTAATAAGTTCAACTTCATATCTCTTACAGCAAAAACATATTATAACCGATGCAATAACGCCTGCTAGCATAACAAAAGGCGCACTATAGCCAAGTGCCCAACCAAAGTTTATATTAAAACTAAAATGATTGTAAGCATCTATAAATATTAAAAACATCGCAACAAGCACCGACATAACCGTTAGATTTTTTATATAACTTCCCACTGAAACTTTAATTGGCTCAATAAACACATGAAATATCATAACAAGGGCCGCCAGCACATATGGAAACCAGTAAGGTTCAGTTTTGAATAATAAGTTAATAACAAAACAAACAATGCCTATTATCCAAAAAAATCCCCTTGTTATGTTATACCACTTAATGCTGTCAATGTACCCAAGCTCATACACAGGATAACTTTTTCTATTAACACGAGCAGCTTCACTACTTTCAATATGCTTTCCGCAAAGCGGGCAATTGCTAAGGTCGCTAGATACGAAAACTTGACAATTAAGACATTTTCTATCTTGTTCCATAAAGGTCCCTCCTGTTGCTATAAACCGTGATGTCTATACCAAAGCTCGATAGAATTTTGAATATATCTCTCTCTGTTTCAGTTTCATAAAGTTTTGATGAAATACACATATTAAGTTTATCTTTAAATGAAATAACCCCTATGCTCTTTTCATTGTGTAAACTACGCCCTAGGTTTATACTATAGCTATCTATGTGTTTTTCAAATTCCTTAGGAACCTCAACCTTGCCGATATTTGAAAGTGCCAAAGTTTGATAGTTCTCGCCAAGATAATTAAAACAGGTTTTTAAAACGATGTTTTTTAAAAATAGCGGCATAATTTTAACGAAAAAGTTTTTTTGAATTTTAACATTTGCATTTATATTTGCTTGAAGAGTTCTTTTGTCTATATTTCCAAGCTTTTCTTTGAAAATATTAACAACACCTTCAAAAGACAAGTTATCTCCATCAACTTCAACATTAACATAAGACGAAAAATTTCTTAGCGTTGAACTTCCAAACCTAGTTCTTAAATCTATTGGCACAGAAATTCTAACGGGCTTTTTAGAATTTTTGCGTTTTTTGTAAACAACATAGCCAACCACTGCCGATAAAAACACAGATATACTAGTGCCAAACTTCTTGGCAACCTCTTTAACTTGACTAACGCTCATCTCCCCCTCAACAGTATTTACCATTCCAGAGGGCATATAATTTCCCTTAATTTTATATGCAGCATGTTCTTTTTCTCTTTTTATTTTTTCTTGAGTTGCATAACTAAAAAAGCTATCTTCAATTTCTTCCTCGCTAGGAATGTCTAAATAACTAGAACAACCAACATAATTCTCAATTTTTTCTCCGAGCCTTTCTAAATACCTTGCAATTAAACTATTAAAGAAATATAGCGACCCTCTACCATCTGAAATGCCATGAAAAACCTCAAGCATAATATTATGGTCACTATACAAAATTCTTATAAGGAAACCATCAGTATTTTCTAAATCAAAGGGTCTACATGGAAAATCGGCTTCTCTTTCTATCTTAAGCCTTGAAAAATTTCTTTCATAATAGTTCCAGAAAAAGCCATGACAAAGCCTAACATTAAAGCTAGGAAATCTTGGCATTATGTCATCAACCGCCATTTGTAATATCGCGGGATTTATTTTTTCATAGAAGGTTGCAGTAATTCGATAAACAAAGTTCCAGTCTTTCTCAACCGCACTAGGGTAAATACTCGCCGCATTGTCTAGCCTAAACCAACTAGCAAACTTACCCCTTTTTTCAAGCTCTCTTATCGTTTCTTCTTGAGTTTTTCTTATTTGCTTTTCTTCTAATTTTTTATTTTTAATTAGTTGTTTAATTTTCTGCCTTCTTTTCTTCTTCCTATCCTTTTTCTTCTGCTTTTCAAGCTTTTTAGCTTCTTTTAACTGCCTTTTTTCTTCTTTTAAGATACTCTTAACAAGTTTTTTATCTATGCCAGTATCTGTAGTGTTTTCAGCCAAAACTTCACTGTTTTGCGTTTTTTTGCTATCTATTTCAACGCCAGCATCAATATTTGCGTTATTTTCCGCAAAATCACTAGAGTTTTTATTGTTTTTCACACTATTTTTAGACATATTTATCTCCGCAAAACATTTCCCTTTTTAATATTATTTTAAACTAAAAAAAAGAGTATGTCTATTATTTTAATAAACATTACTCTTTGTTAAAATTTTTGGGGCTTGAAAACTAGCAATTTGGTTCGTCATCATCCTCAGAATAATCACTTATACCAAAAGATTCTTCTTTTTTCCACTTTTTTAAAAGTTTTTCAGCATTAAACCTATCTTTACCAAGAGCTAGTTGCATAGTGTTTGCATTTTTGAGCCTGATATTTGGGTCTGCATTTTTACACAAACAAAGTTGTCCCCCTTTCACTTAGTACTTTAGAGAACCTACTAATTTTGCTTGTTAGTTCTTTTATAATTTCACTTTCGCTTTTATAATCACACAAACTTTTATCTCCTTGATTTCAAATAAAAAGACCCTCTGTCTAAATTTAACCTTGATATTTTCACAAGTTTCTCAAAGTCACTATCGCCGTCTATTATGTTTGCTTCACTTTTAATGTAATTGTTTTGTAGTAATTTTAAAAAACACGCATACTCCCCAAACAAACTGTTTGACTTTTTTATCCCGCCAGAAAGCAAACTGCTAGCTCTTGGAATGGCATATCTTTGCTTGGCTAGTTCGCAGCCACTAATTGGCACAAAAGTGTATGTCCCACCAGTAAAGGTCAGTTCCCCAAGTTCACACTCTTTATAACATAATATTACTTTCATTCTATTCCTCCCCAGGTTCTGTTCCTGCTGTTTTTAAAAGCGCTAAATCAAGCGACATTTTTCTTAGCATAAACTGCTCATTAGCACTTTCTATAAAAATATGTGGCAAACTTATACCTGTTTCATCCTGTATTTGTTTAGCATACAAATCACCGTCAAACTTGAGCGACTTATAAAATTCCATAAGGCTACTATTATTAACAAGTTCTTTAACAAGATCAGTTTTAAACGCCTCTAATGCCTTTTTAATTGGAATGCCTGTAAAAATTTCTAAATAACTTTTTGCATAGCTTGATGGATTCACAGACGCCGTTATACCTAGCGCAGGTTGCCTGTTTGTTAGGCAATCTTTAATCTCGGTTTTAAACATAAACTCTAAATCTTTTGAATAGGCGGTTTTATTTTTCAAAAACTCTTCAAGCAAAGCAGGGTTCTCTTCAAATTCGCTTATAAATTTGCCCGCACTAAAAATTTCCTCATTGTCAAACATAGGGCAAAGTTTAAGCACATTTTCATTGTTAGCATTCTGTATTTCAAACATAAAATTTTGAGCATGCCTATCAGCTTGAACAGTAAGATAATCTACAAGCACCATTTTTAAAAGACTTAACCTAATGTCTTTATCAAGTTTTGTTCCGCTCTTCTTTGCAAAAGCTTTTATAGCGCCAACAACCAAATCAACTGTAGTATAACCCGAATCTATTAAACTGGTGTCAAATTCACTAAATGCATCAATTGAAAATACCAAAAGGTCGGAAAGAATAAACCCCGTTGCCCCCTCGCTTACCACATCTTTTGATAAAACACCAACACTCCTGTTATCAACTATTGCCCCATCAATCTTTGCCGATTTTATATTGTTGTTTTCAGCAAACTTAGAAAAAAGCAGTTCAGAAAACAAGTTTATAATATATGCAGGTTTAGAATCTGTTTTAAGCAAAGTTCTTTCTTTATTTTTGATCATCCATAAGCTATATTTGCTCTCATTTTTATATAATGAGTTTATATCTGTCTCTTATACACATCTGACGCTGCCGACGATCTTACGCG